>JAEYVN010000282.1 GCA_023431725.1 Pseudomonadota bacterium | reverse complement strand
GAAAGCCAAGACGATCAAGGTGTTTCACCATCGTCACCCCGTGCCGGGTGACCGCCAATTGCTTCTGAATCTGCGTTTCCAAGAGGTGCGTATGCAGCGACGTATCGTAGTGTTCGGCCATTTCGGTGACTGCGACAAGCAGGGCATCGCTGCAGCGTCCGGGATTTGATGGTGCCGGACAGATGCGGATGCGGCCATTTTCGCTGTGATCATGCTTTTCGATAGCGTTCTTGATCAGCGCCAGACTTTCGGCCAGCGGCGGCGGCCTCAGCGGATTCGCTGCATCGATGTCAGTGGGCAGGCCGCCTTCCGGCATGATGTCGGCATAATCTTCATCGAAGACGCGTAGAGCGACCAGCGCCCGCATTCCGGACATTTGATAGGCATCCACTGCAGCATCGACATCACGATCGCTGACCCCCTGTTCGGGGAAGTGATCAATCACAGATGTTGTGCCGTTGAGCAAATGTTCGATGCAGCCCAGCAGCGTGGACAGTCGGATTTCATCGGGGGTGCGCGCGGCTGTATCCGCCTGGTTGCGCCACATGAAGGCTGGATGGCTGAGGATATCGCCGGTTCCCTTCAGAATATTGAGCGGCGAATGTGTGTGCGCGTTGATGAGTCCCGGCAACAACAGTCGGTTGCGGCCGTCGATGATACGCGCGGGCGGGTCCGACTCGATCGCCGCGCCGAGATTGCCGCGAGCCGCAATTGTACCGTCGCGAATCAGAAAATCCGTTTGCTGCGGGCCTTCCGGCTGCAAGGGATCGAGCACCAGAACATCCCGGATGCAAAGTGTTTCGCTCACGTTTTTCTCCTCTGCTGCCACTTGCTGAGCAATCGCTATGCCAATTGCATCGTGACCGCCGACCATGAGGCACACCTCTTGCATACAGCGGGCGGCCATGCGGCGTGCGATCATATGACCGGGAGCTTCTATGTCTTTCTCAGCACTACCGTCCGGGACTACGCTTCTGATTAAGGGCGGCCACGTGCTTTTGCCGGATCAGGATTGGCACCGGCCCGCAGTGGCGGATGTCGCAATCGCCGGCGACCGGATCGTCGGTATCGCCACTCGCTTTGCAGAGCCGGAGAACGCAAGCATCGAAACAATCGATGCGCGCAGGCATCTGGTGCTGCCCGGCTTCGTCAACGCGCATTACCACTCGCATGATGTGCTTGCGAAAGGTACGCTGGAAGAAGTTCCGCTGGAGAGCTGGCGCCTCTATGCCCTGCCGCCGCAGTATCCGCCGCGATCCGTGGAAGAGGTGCGCGCGAGGACACTGCTCGGGGCATTGGAATGTCTGCGTTCAGGCATGACGACCATCCAGGACATGCTGACGCTTTATCCGTTCGAAGACCGGCACTTCGATACGGTGATGGAAGTCTATGAGCAGATCGGCATTCGCGTGGTGTTCGCGCTTCAATATGCCGACCGCAAGGGCCTCGAAACCATTCCCTTTTGGAAGGAGACCTTCCCGCCCGAGGTGCACCACCTGCTGTCCACAGCAGCAGAGCCGGAGCGCAATCTCGATTTGCTCGGTCATTTCGAAACGACGCGCTTGAAGGGGCCAGACCGCGACCGAGTGCATTGGGCGCTTGGGCCGTCAGCGCCGGAACGATGCTCGCCGGACCTCATGTCGAGGACCATGGAACTGGCGCGCCGCTACGATATCCCGGTCTATTCGCATATCTATGAATCGCGCGGCATGGCCCTGCAGGCGCGCTATACGCTGCCCGAGCACAAGGGGCGTCTCATTCATCGCCTTGCTGCTGAGGGTAATCTCGATGAGCGGCTGAACCTTGCGCACAGCGTCTGGCTTGCGCCGGACGAGATAGAATTGCTGGCGGAGCACGGCACAGGTGTCGTGCTCAATCCGCAAGGCAACCTGAAAATGAAATGCGGCATTCCGCCGATCCGGACGTTGCAGGATGCAGGCGTGCGGATCGGCCTCGGCTGTGACAATTGCAGTTGCTCGGATGCGCAGAACATGTTCGTGGCGATGAAGCTGTTCAGTCTGCTGGCGGCGGTGAGCGATCCGATTCCGGGGCAGGTGCAAACGACATTTGCCGTGCGTGCGGCCACTGAGGCCGGTGCGGATGGTGCGCGGCTGGGCCATCTCATCGGCCGCATTGCGACCGGCTACAAGGCCGACCTGACGCTGATCGATATGAGTGATCCCAGCTGGAGTCCGATGAACAGTGCTGCGCGGCAACTCGTGCATGTCGAGGCCGGACGCGGTGTTCGTCATGTCGTGGTCGATGGCCACGTCGTCGTGCGCGACCGCAAGCTGACGACCATCGACGAAAACGCCATCTATGAAGAGGTGGATGCGGTGATGCCCGGTTTCCGAAAGGACTTCGAGACGATTAGCCAGCGCGTCGCCACGCTGCAGCCGTGGCTCGACCGGTCGCATGAATTGCTGATGACGGCCGATCTCGACATCGAGCGCTTGCCGCGTTTCTGATCCTTGATCTACTCATGCCTGCGGCGGCAGACACAGGCCGGCGAATGGTTTCGAGCGCCACAAGGTCCCGCCAGGCGAACCGGCTCTTCTGCTAGACTACGGGATGCTGGTTCGGAGTGGAACCCGCGAGGGAGCGCGAAACGGAGCGAACTGGGCTCAAGACGCTTGCGTTCATGGGGCGAATAACGCGCATGAAGCGAATATCGCGCCAATAAAAAGCCCGGCGCAGGGCCGGGCTCACATTTCAGACTTTCAGATTTTCCGCAGCTTCTTTGCCGCGATTTGACACGATCTCGTATTCGATCTTCTGACCTTCGTTGAGACCTCTCAGACCAGCCTTTTCGACAGCAGAGATGTGAACGAATACGTCCTTCCCGCCCGTATCAGGCTGAATGAATCCGTATCCCTTCGTGCTGTTGAACCACTTCACGGTGCCTTTAGCCACTTGTAGTTTCTCCGTTTCGGCGCCCTCGCCGGGAAATACACGTTAACACGCATTGAAAGTGGCAGCGACCATATTTGTTCCGGGGTTCGCAAAATGACGCCGTTTTGTTCCGATTGGTCGAATCGAGGTCTGGGCGCCGACAAAAATTGCGGGGTTAATAAACCCTGACCGGGTCCATTTATTTCATTACCGATGCGGTGATTTTTGAACTTTTTCCATCAGGAGGCCTGTGCGCGCCTGGCTGCGGCGGCATTCTCAATCAGGGTCTTGCCGAGCGACCAGATCGCCCCCGGTACGCGGTGGCTCTCCGCAATCACGGTATCGAAGGCGTTTTCGATCCAGGCGCAATCGTCGTCGTTAATCACGTAGGGCGGAAGCAGCTTAATGGTGCGGCTCCCATGGCCCGCCACCTGGGTCAGGATCTTGTGTTCCTTGAACAACGGTATGGTGATGAGCTGGCAGAAGAGTCCTTTGTTCGCCGTTTCGATCATCGTCCACGAGGCGCGCAATTTGAGTGATTTCGGCGCTCCGAACTCGATGCCAATCATGAGCCCCATGCCCCGGACGTCGCACAGCAATTCGTGCCGATCCATCATCGCACGGAACGAGGTCAGCAGGCGTTCGCCCGTTCGTGCGGCATTCTCGACCAGCTGTTCGGATTCGATGACTTGCAGCGTGGCGATACCCGCTGCCATCGCCAGATCGTTCTTGGCAAAGGTGGACCCGTGCACCACCGCGCGATCCATGCGATTGAACAGCTTGTCGTAGATTTCCTTGCGCGTCAGTACCGCGCCTACGGGCACATGCCCACCCGACAAGGCTTTAGCGACAAGGATCATATCCGGCTTTACGTCGAAATGATCGACGGCGAAGAACTTGCCGGTGCGGCCCAGGCCGCACTGGATCTCGTCGGCAATGAAAAGACTGCCATACCGGCGGCAAAGCTCTGCCGCATTCTTTAGGTAGTCGGGATTCGGCAGATGAACGCCCTTGCCCTGGATCGGTTCGACAATGAAGGCGGCTACTTCGCGGGTGCGGAGCTTGTCCTCGAGTGCGTTGAGATCGTTGAAGGGAACGGCGGCGCAATCGCCAAGGAGCGGTTCGAAGCCGTTTTTGAAGATGTCATCGCCGATCAGCGAGAGCGAGCCAAAGGTCAGCCCATGGAACGCATGTTCGCAGGACAGAATACGCGACCGCCCCGTTGCCGCGCGGGCGAACTTGATGGCCGCCTCGACCGATTCCGTGCCGGAATTGGCGAAGAACACCTTGTCGAGATAGGGGGCCTTCGCCAGCAGCCGCTCGGCCAGAACGCCTGCCAGGGCCGGCACATCCATCTGCACAAGGTTAGGCAGTTCAGCGTCCAGTACGCTTTCCAGCGCCACACGCAGGGCCGGATGATTCCGGCCAACTCCGAAAACCCCGAATCCGCTCAGGAGGTCAAGGTACCGTGCATCTTTTCGATCGTAGAGATACTGCCCCAGGCCTCGGCGGAAGCCGACGTCATAGCCGATCGTCCGCAGCACCCGAACCATTTGCTCGTTAAGGAAGCGCGTATGAATGTCGAACCGCTCGCGTTCGCGTGCTTCATACAGGGCAGCGATGTCGTAGTTTTGGCGTTCAAGCATGGTGTTGATTCTGCTAAGGTAATAAGGTGCCCCTCACGCCTGTGGTCGTAGGCTGCAAAGGCAATTGTTACGGGCACACGTTTTCGGAAAGTTGGGTAGCATGAAAAAGCTCTCGGTGCTTACGGTGTTTTTCGCTCTTACTGCGGGACAAGCTGTCGCGCAGGCCCCCGCTGTCGTGCCTGCCGCGGCCCCTGATCCGACCGGGGACTGGCGGGTCGAGGAGGGCACGGCCCATATCAGGGTTGCGATCTGTGACGGCAACCTCTGGGGCGTTATTGGCTGGGAGCAGAGCCCCGGAACTGACTCGCAAAACCCCGATCCGTCGCTCCGAACTCGCCCGACCCTTGGCATGCCGATCCTCGTGAACATGAAGCCGGATGCCAAGAAGGCTGAGGCGAACCGGTGGGTTGGCAAGATCTACAATGCCAAGAACGGCAAGATGTACGATTCAAACGTGACCCTGCTTTCGCCCACGTCTTTGAAAGTTCAGGGCTGCGTCCTTGGCCTGTTCTGCGGCGGAGAGACCTGGACCAAGGTTGCGACGGCTCCAGTTGCCGCTTCCGCCCCGGCGGCCCCCTCAACCAAGGGGGCCCAGAAAGGGGCTGCCAGTGGGAGCGCTACGGCCACCACCGGCAGTGCTCCATCAGCCAGCGCCATTTCCGCCAGCGTTTGCTCCCGGCTCAGCGCTGTCCCGCGGCCGACCCATTAGGGCCGGCTGGAATAGCACAGCCGCACAGAGCGTCGTCACGAGCGACAACGCCAACAGCTTGCCCATGCTCGACGTACCGGGATGGCTCGACAGCCACAGGCTGCCGAACGCCGTCGCCGTAGTCAGTGCACTGAAAAACACCGCGCGGGTCAGGCTCGACTGCAGCGGAGCAGTCTGACCGGCCCGCCATGCCATGATGTAGTAGATCTTGAACGCGACGCCGATGCCAAGAAGCAGGGGCAGGGCGATGATGTTCGCGAAGTTCAAGGGCATGTCGAGCAGCACGCAGAGTTCCATCGTGAGAACGCCTGCAAGCAGCAAGGGCACGATTGTCAGCAGCACGTCACCGAAACGGCGCAGGGCAATCCAGAGCAGGATGCTGATGGAAAGGAGTGCCAGTGCGCCCGCCTGAATGAAGGCGACGATGATCGTGTCGCCGGATTTCAGGATTGAGATTGGCCCGCCGATCGCATTGGGTGCAATTGACAGGACCTTTTCCGCAAAGACACGCAGCGTCTCGTTATCGTTGGGGTCGCCACTCGGCAATATTTCCACACGGCTCAATCCGTCCGGTGTCGTCCACGCCCGCTTCAAGTCCTCCGGCAGATTTTCCAGGGTGATGGGCTGTGCCTGAAGCAGGTTGCGCAATTCCGCCAGCTTATAGGTGAGCGGAGTGATAACGGCTTTCTCCGCAGTTGCCCGCTTTTCGCTCGAGCTTGCCGCCAGGGTCTCCAGCTGTTTGGCGAGCCGGCGCGCGGCCGTTGCCCCGGGGCCGGTCTGGCCTTCGGCAATTCCATTCAGCGCCTCGGCAGTTTGTTTGATGGCGGTGAGGCTATCAGCGTCGCTTGGTGCCGGGCCCGGCTGTGCTGCGAGGTATCTGCTCAGGGATTCGCTCGCCTGTTTGATGAGGCCCAGCTTGGTTTCCTGATCATCGGGGACGAAGCTTTCCAGGGTCATCACCCGCGCCACTTCCGGCAATGCCTGCAGCTTCGCAGCGAGGGCCTGAGCCTCCTTGATATTCGGCACGAGGACATTGATAGAACTCGCACCTGTATTCGGGTCCTTGCGCAGATCGAGGTAGGTCGAGATCGATTCGACCTTCGGGCTGCGAAGGTTCAGCGGATTGAAGTCGAAGTGCAGGTAATAGAGCAGAGGTGCACCGAGCACGGTGATACCAAGCGTTCCCGCGACGATCGCGATACGATAGCGGTGTACGAAATCATCGACCGGCGCGAGAAATGCATAGCCGACGGGTTCTTTCTCGCCGGGCGGATTCACAATCGCAAGGATCGCCGGGAGCAGTGTGATGGTCATCAGATAAGCGATGATCATGCCGATGCCGGCGATCAGTCCGAGTTCCGATACGCCCTGATAATTGGTTGGCAGGAAGGCGAAGAAACCTGCAGCCGTGGCGGCAGCGGCGAGGGTCAGTGGCCCGCCGAGATTGCGGCCGGCGTCCACCAGTGCCTCTTTCAGTCCATCGCCGTGATACCGTTCATCGCGGTAGCGAACGCAGTATTGAATACTGAAGTCCACGCCCAATCCGACGAACAACACAAAGAACGCCACGGATATGAGGTTCAGCGATCCCACCAGCGCGAAACCAAGGGCTGCAGTGATCGCCAGTCCTGCAGTAAGAGCCAAGAAGGTGGATCCGATGAGCCGTGGCGATTTGAGCGCAAACCAGAGGATGATCAGGACAACGACTACGGTGCCGATGCTGTGGAGCAGTGCTCCCTCCTTCACCGTCGCGAATTCCTCGTCCGAGATTGGGACGGGGCCCGTCAGGCGCAGGCGAGCCTGATAATTGCCGGCAATGTCAATGTCGGCTGCGGCCTTGCGAACGGCGTCCGTGGCTTGGCGGCCAGGCTCGAGAGCCGAGAAGTCCAGCTTGGGCCAGATCTCGATAAAGCGCCGGCTCTCATTGGACGGGGCCCCGGCAGTGCCCATCATCTCCTGCCACGAGAAGCTCGCCGGCTGATTGGCGAGGGCCTGTTCGAAGGTATTTGAGAACCGATCCATAGTCGGCGCGGCGGAATCCAGGGTCAGACGACCACCGCGGATGCCGATCAGGGCCATCTGGGTCATCTGGGAGAGGCCCAGCCAGTTCGGGTTCTGGCCGAGGACGCCAAGCGCAACCCCGCTCTGCTGCAACATTCCGAGCGTCTCGCCGACCTGCTGGGTCGGGAGAAAAAGAAGTCCGTTTTTCTCGAAAAACGCTCCCGAGTCCGGCCTGCGGACGTCATTGAAGATGCCGGGTTGCTGCTTTAACTTCTCAGTAAGTGCATTTGCAGCGAGTGAAGCGAGTTCGGGCGTCGGGGCGTCGACAACCGCCAGTATTGTTTCGGATCGGCTCGGAAAAGCCTTTTCGAATGCGATTTCTCGCTTTCTCCAATCAAGTTCTGGTGAGATCAGGTTGCTGATATCGGTGTTTATGGCGAAGTTCCGGATCGCATAAGTCCCCGAAAACGCCGAAATCACGCCAAAAAGCAGAATTGTAAGCCACGGGAACCGAATACTGCCCTGGACTATTTTTCCAATGAGCCCCGATAGGACCGAGGTTTGCTGCGAATCCATCATGAATTTCCGTACCCGTAACCTTCATTTGTCTATTGGGAAGCCTGGGCTGGCGTAATTGCGCTTGCCGGGGCATGTTTTTTGCGTTCCAAGGAAGCAAAATCCGGTAATTGCGCCATAAGTTTAACAACGTCCGGAGCAAAGGTGTTTCGATAATGACTGTTTCTACCCCGCTGCTCGACACCCTCCAAACACCCGCCGATCTTCGAAAGCTGCGCGACAGTCAACTGCGCCAGGTGGCAGATGAGTTGCGGAACGAGACGATCAGCGCGGTGGCCGTAACTGGTGGACACCTGGGCGCCGGTCTCGGGGTGGTTGAACTCACCGTGGCTTTGCATGCCGTATTCAATACACCCGAAGACCGGCTTATCTGGGACGTAGGCCATCAAGCTTACCCGCACAAGATATTGACCGGCCGACGTGATCGCATTCGCACCCTGCGACAGGGCGGCGGCTTGTCCGGCTTCACCAAGCGCACCGAAAGTGAATATGACCCGTTTGGCGCGGCGCATTCCTCCACGTCGATTTCGGCCGGCCTCGGCATGGCCGTGGCGCGCGACCTGTCGGGCGGAAAGAACAACGTCGTTGCTATCATTGGCGACGGTGCGATGTCGGCCGGCATGGCCTACGAAGCCATGAACAATGCCGGGGCGATGGATTCGCGCCTGATCGTCATTCTCAACGACAACGAGATGTCGATCGCGCCCCCCGTCGGTGCGATGTCGGCATACCTTGCTCGCCTGATTTCCGGCCGCACTTATTTGTCGCTGCGCGAGATCGGCAAGCAAATCGGAAGCCATCTGCCGAAATTCGTGAAGACCCAGGCGGCGCGCGCCGAGGAATACGCGCGCGGTATGGTCACCGGCGGCACGTTGTTCGAGGAACTCGGCTTCTATTATGTCGGTCCGATCGACGGCCATAATCTTGATCATCTGTTGCCGGTGCTGCGCAATGTGCGCGACGCTGACATGGGACCGATCCTGGTTCATGTCGTGACGCAGAAGGGTAAAGGTTACGCGCCGGCGGAAGCGTCAGACGACAAATATCATGGTGTCGTCAAGTTCGATGTTGTCACTGGGCGGCAATCCAAGGCCAAGGCGAATGCGCCATCCTACACCAAGGTGTTCGGTGAAAGCCTCGTCAAGGAAGCGGAAAAGGATGATCGGATCGTCGCGATCACGGCGGCCATGCCATCGGGCACCGGTGTCGACATTTTCTCGAAGGCTTTTCCCAATCGCACCTTTGACGTTGGTATAGCCGAACAGCACGCCGTGACCTTCGCGGCGGGTCTTGCGACCGACGGTTACAAGCCGTTCGTGGCGATCTATTCGACCTTCATGCAACGTGCTTACGATCAGATCGTGCATGATGTTGCGATCCAGAAATTGCCGGTTCGCTTTGCGCTTGATCGCGCGGGCCTTGTCGGCGCTGATGGTCCGACCCATGCCGGTTCGTTCGATACCGCCTATCTTGGTTGCTTGCCGGACTTCGTGTTGATGGCTGCTGCCGATGAGGCAGAGCTTCGGCACATGGTCGCAACCGCGGCCGCGATTGATGATCGCCCGTCGGCGCTGCGTTATCCACGTGGCGATGGCGTGGGTGTCGATCTGCCGGAAATTGGTAAGCCGCTGGAGATCGGCAAGGGTCGCGTATTGCGCGAAGGCAATACAGTGGCGCTGTTCTCGTATGGTACCCGTCTCGCCGAATGCATGAAGGCTGCGGAGTCGCTGGCGGCTCATGGTTTGACGACGACGGTCGCTGACGCTCGGTTCGCAAAGCCGCTCGACGTCGACCTGTTGCTGCGTCTGGCCAAGAATCACGAAGTCCTGATTACCATTGAGGAAGGCTCGATCGGCGGTTTCGGTTCATTCGTGATGCATGCCCTTGCCGAACACGGTGCGCTCGACAGCGGTCTCAAAGTACGTTCGATGGTTCTGCCGGACGAGTTTATCGATCACGACGCGCCGAATGCGATGTACGCGCGGGCCGGTCTTGATGCGAACGGTATCATTGCCAAGGCTTTCGAAGCTCTCGGCAAGGACCGCAAGATCGAAACCATGCAGTTGGCATAATTGGCTGATATGCACGGTACACAGATCATGACATTGAAGGTCGTTCTTGCGCAGCCGCGCGGTTTCTGCGCGGGCGTCGTGAGAGCGATCGATATCGTGGAGCGGGCGCTCAAGAAGTATGGGCCGCCTGTCTATGTCCGCCACGAAATCGTTCACAACAAGTACGTCGTCGAAACTCTGAAGGCCAAGGGCGCGCGGTTCGTCGAGAGCGTGTCCGAGATCCCGGATAATGCGGTCGCGATCTTCTCTGCGCATGGCGTATCGAAAGCGGTGGTAGGCGAGGGTGAGAGCCGCAATCTGCCGGTGATCGACGCCACCTGTCCGCTCGTTACCAAGGTCCACAATCAGGGCAAGCGTTACGTCAAGCATGGTCGGACGGTGATCCTGATCGGCCACGCCGGGCATCCGGAAGTCGAGGGCACAATGGGGCAGATACCAGCGCCGGTGGTGCTGGTTCAGACCGTCGCGGACGTCGACACGCTGACCATTCCGACCGACACGCCGGTGGCCTATGTCACGCAGACGACGTTGAGCGTCGATGACACCAGGGAAATCATTGCTGCGCTGATGAAGCGCTTCACCGATATCCAGGGACCGGATACCCGCGACATCTGCTACGCCACACAGAACCGTCAGAGCGCCGTCCGCGATCTGTGTCAGGTTGCTGATCTTCTTCTCGTGGTCGGCGCCACCAACTCGTCCAATTCCAACCGTCTTCGTGAGATCGGGGCCGAGCTTGGAATCCCGAGTTATCTGATCGCCAATGGTTCTGAACTCGATCCGGCCTGGCTGGAGGGCGTCCAGACTGTCGGCATCACGGCCGGTGCATCAGCGCCGGAGGTGCTGGTCGATGACGTTATAACGGCTCTAAAAAAACTGAAGTCGGTCGAAGTCTCGACTTTGCCCGGACGTGAAGAAAATATCGAATTCCGCCTCCCCGCCGAGCTTGCCTCGGTGTAATGAATTAAGATCATACAGGCAGACTCAACTCACATGGCTATCCCCTTCCACAAGGAAATCCGGATCGGCGCTTATCTGCTGAAGCAGAAGCTGCTCGGCCGAAAACGCTATCCGCTTGTCCTGATGCTGGAGCCTTTGTTCCGGTGCAATCTCGCCTGTGTGGGTTGCGGCAAGATCGATTATCCCGATGCCATTCTCAATCGCCGCATGACGGCGGAGGAGTGCTGGGAGGCCGCCGAAGAATGCGGTGCGCCGATGGTCGCCATTCCGGGCGGCGAACCGCTGATCCACAAGGAGATCGGCGAGATCGTTGCCGGACTTGTGGCGCGCAAGAAATTCGTCTCACTTTGCACGAATGCTCTGCTGCTCGAGAAAAAGCTGCATCTGTTCAAGCCGTCGCCGTATCTGTTCTTTTCCGTCCATCTCGATGGTCTGCGTGACCATCACGACAAGGCAGTGTCGCAGAAGGGTGTGTTCGACAAGGCGGTGAAGGCGATCAAGGCGGCGCAGGACGCCGGCTTTGCCGTCAACGTGAACGCGACCATCTTCGACGGCCATTCGGCGGAAGACATCGCCGCGTTCCTCGATTACGCGACGGAAATGGGCGTCGGCGTCTCGATTTCACCCGGCTACGCCTATGAACGCGCGCCGGATCAGGAGCACTTTCTGAACCGCAAGAAGACCAAGGAACTGTTCCGCAAGGTCTTCGAACTCGGCAAGGGCAAGAAGTGGAAGTTCATGCACTCCACCTCGTTCCTCGACTTCCTTGCCGGCAATCAGGAATATGAATGTACGCCGTGGGGTATGCCCGCGCGCAACATCTTCGGCTGGCAGAAGCCCTGCTACCTGCTTGGCGAGGGTTATACGAAGACCTTCAAGGAACTGATGGAAACGACCGACTGGGAAACATACGGCACCGGCAAGTATGAAAAGTGCGCCGACTGTATGGCCCATTGCGGCTATGAGCCGACCGCTGCGAATGCGGCGATCAGCAACCCGCTGAAGGCGCTCTGGGTATCGCTGCGCGGCGTCCGCACCTCGGGGCCGATGGCGCCCGAAATTGCCATGGATAAGCAGCGCCCCGCGCAGTACGTATTCTCATCGCAGGTTCAGATGAAGCTGTCAGAGATGCGAAAGGCGGAGGCCGAAGAGCGGTCCAAGAAGACTGCGGACGCGGCGTAACGACTTGAAGGCGCGCCCCGAGTCAAAGCCGGCTGCGATCAGCGCCGGCACTTGACCGGGGTTTCGTGCAATCCCTTTCAGGATTTTCGGCATATCGATATTGCCGTCGGGCTTCAGTGCGTCCGAGGCCACCGGCGGCAGGCTGCGCGTCACCGGATCGCTGATCACCCGAATGATCGCAAACGGAAGTCCATGCTTGCGGGCATAGAGGGCGGCAATGTGGGATTCCATGTCCACCGCCACGGCGCCGCTGCCGGTATGCAGAGCGACCTTGTCGGCCGCCCGCGCGATCACGACATCATGGCCGGTGATAGCGCCATGGTGCACGCGCATTGTGCTCTGGGAGGCAGACAGGATGGTGCTGTGCCAAATGTCATGAACATCGTGGCGCTCGCTCTGCTCGAACACATGCGATGCCAGCACGACGTCCCCCGAGCGCAGATCCGGTGCTAATCCGCCAGCCAGCCCGAAACTGAGAACGCCGCCGCGCGGTGGTTCGATTCCTGCCAGCCATTGCGAGAGAACGCTGCGGCTGCCGCCACTGCAAACAGTCATCACGCCATCGCCAGCGGCGATCTGCGCTTCACGCTGCAGGCCGGTCACAACAAGAAGGTCTGGTGGGGAGAAACTCATGCGGAGGGACTTGAATTCCTACATTCCGAAAGCGACGCGGCGGTCGTTTGCCGACGTCAGGTTGCGGTAGCGGGCGAGCGCCCAAAGCGGGAAGAATTTCCGATAACCGTGATAGCGCAAATAGAACACGCGCGGGAAGCCAGTCGCCGTGAAGCGCTCTTCTTCCCACAGGCCGTCCTCGCCCTGCTGTTCCATCAGATAACGAATGCCTGCCTGGACTTTTGGGTGATCCACCTGTCCGGCAGCCATCAGGCCCAGGAGGGCCCACGCCGTTTGTGACGGGGTGCTGGGCGCAGGTTCATACCCCTTGTAGTCGAGCTTGTAACTCGTTCCGTCCTCACCCCAGCCGCCGTCGGCATTCTGGATCTTCAGCAGCCAGTCGGATGCCTTGCGAACCATGTCGGACTTGTGGTCGAGGCCCGCGGCATTGAGCGCGCAAAGCGACGACCACGTACCGTAAATGTAATTCAGGCCCCAGCGGCCATACCACGAGCCGTCCGGCAATTGCGTCTTGCGCAGATATTCGATGCCGGCTTCGATCGCCTGGTCGCCAGCGACATCGCCCGGCATCTGCGCCAGCATTGAGATACAGCGCGCGGTGACGTCTTCGGTCGGTGGGTCGAGCAGCGCGCCGTGATCGGAAAACGGAATGTTGTTCAGGTAGGTATATTCATTGTCTGCGTCGAACGCGCCCCAACCGCCATTCTTGCTTTGCAGGCCAAGGATCCATTCGCGCGCGCGGCTCAGCGAGTTGTCAAAATTGTGCGTCGATGAGTTGGCCTGTGCGCGATCCATCGCCATTGCAACGACGGCGGTGTCATCGAGATCGGGATAGTGCGCGTTGTTGTACTGGAAGGCCCAGCCGCCGGGGCGCACGTTTGGACGCTGCGCGGCCCAGTCACCTTTCACCTCGAGTTCCTGTCGCGGGATGAGCCAGTCGAGGCCGGCCTGCGCCGCTGCCTTCGCCTTGTCGCTGCCTGCTTCGAGCATTGTGTGCGCGGAGAGTGCGGTGTCCCACACCGGCGATACGCAGGGCTGGCAATAGGCCTCATGGTCCTTGATGACGAGCAGCTTTTCGATCGACAGGCGGGCGATCGCCCGATCCGGATGATCTTCGGGATAACCGAGTACGTCATACATCATGACGCTATTGGCCATGGCCGGATAAATGGCGCCGAGACCATCTTCACCGTTCAGGCGTTCCTTCACGAATGCAACGGCAGCGTCGATCGCGCGCTTGCGCGTTGATTTTGGAAACAGCGGTTCGGTTGCCCGCAAGACGATATCGACGCCGCGGAAGAACAGGAACCACGACCATTTCTGATGAGCAGCTTTCTTCACGCCGCCGACCGAATGCGGGGGCTCCAGAAACAATTCGTCGATCGTAACGCCCTTGGGATTGCGTGCCCTTGGCTTTAATGCGCCGAGCACAAGGAGCGGTGCGATGACCGTGCGCGCCCAGTACGAAATCTTCGACATGTGGAACGGAAACCAGCGCGGCAGCAACATGATTTCCACCGGCATGACCGGTACGCTGCGCCATGTGGTGACGCCGAACAGCGACAGCAGCACGCGCGTGAACACGTTGCTGCCCGATGCACCACCGCGTGCAAGGATCGCTTCGCGTGCACGTCGCATGTGATCGGCATCGGGGGAATCGCCGATCATCTTCAGTGCAAAGTATGCCTTCACGCTGGCGCTCATGTCGAACTCGTCATCGTGGAAGAGCGGCCAGCCGTCATGCTTGCCCTGGATGCGGCGCAGATAGACGGCGATCTTGCGCTCGAGTTCGGCATCGACAGGTTCGCCGAGATAGTGGCGCAGCAAGACA
>JAEYVN010000252.1 GCA_023431725.1 Pseudomonadota bacterium | reverse complement strand
ACGCGCAAGGGCGACGATGTTGCTCCGCCGGTGCGTCACACGGCGTTCGACATGGGCTTCCGTGCCCACAACACCAATGTGTATCCGCAACGTCCGGACCGCTGCTATCTCGGTTACATCGACGGCGGCATGTACATCATGGATATCTCGGACAAGTCGCGTCCGAAGCCGATCGCGCATTGGGACAATTCGCCGCCCTATCACGGCTTCACGCACACGATCCTGCCGCTGTTCGATCGCGGTCTGCTGGTGATGACCGATGAATCGGTGGTCGACAATGCCGCCGACTGGCCGAAGCTGATCTGGATTCTCGACGGCCGCGATGAAACCAATCCTGTCCCCATCGCGACCTGTCCGGCGCCGTCGGACGCGTTCAAGACCCGCGGCGGCCGCTTCGGCGCGCACAACATCCATGAGAACAAGCCGTCACCGTACTCCTGGATTTCCGACCAGGTCGTGCTCGGCACATTCTTCAACGGCGGTCTGCGCGCCTACGACATTTCCAATCCGTATCAACCGAAGGAAATCGCCACCTTCGTGCCGGAAGCGCCGGCGATGGCGCCGCAGGGCACGATCCAGCTCAACGACGTGTTCGCCGATGAGCGTGGCGTCGTCTACACGGTCGATCGCCATGTCGGCGGCGTCTATATTCTGGAGATGGGGTTCTGAGCTATTGGCTGTCAGAGCCGCGTTAGCTTTCTCCGTTCATCCCCGCGAAAGCGGGAATCCAGTGTTTGACACTGGGGCCCCGCTGGAGCCTGTCAACGGGCAGCGCCTTGCGCAGGTCCGTTGGCGGAGACGAACGGAAGATGGGAAGCCATGAACGATCTCTTCCGTTCGTCCGAAGCCGGGTTGTTCGGCCGCAGGCTGCGCCACGAGCGCGGTGCGCGTATTCCTGTCATCGTCGTCACCGGCTTTCTTGGCGCCGGCAAGACGACGCTGGTGAAGAATTTCATCGAGAGCGAGGCCGGTTACGGCACGGCGGTGGTCGTCAACGAGTTCGGCGCCACCGGCATCGATGATGCGCTGCTGCGGTCCAGCACCGACGAGACCATTCTACTCGGCAATGGCTGCCTGTGCTGCAACGTGCGCTCCGACTTGCAGGTGGCGTTGCGCAAGCTCGTGCCCGATCGCGAGCGCGGACTCCTGCCGCATTTCAAGCGTGTGGTGATCGAGACATCGGGGCTTGCCGATCCCGGGCCGATCCTCCGTACCTTTGCGACCGATCGCGCGCTCGGTGGCGAATATTATGTCGAGGCGGTCGTCACCGCGGCCGATGCCGTCAACGGCGCGGCGACGCTCGATGAATTTTCTGAGGCGCGGCGGCAGGCGATCATGGCCGACACGATTGTCGTGACCAAGACGGATCTTGCTGCCGGCAAGGATGCGGCGCTGGTCACGCAATTGCGCGCGCTCAATCCACGCGCGCGGATCGTGACGTCGGACCGTGGCCACGTCGATGGCAGTGTCTTTGCTGGCGATGGCGCAGCGTCTCTGAACGACGGCGATTTTTTCCTGGCCGAAGCCGTTCACACCGACCAGATCGTCAGCTTCACGCTGACATGGGACCGCCCGCTGCCTTGGTCTGTTGTTGCGAGGACGATGGAAACGCTGATGGCACTGCGCGGCAACGATATCCTTCGCGCCAAAGGCATTCTGAATGTCGACGGCTGTTCAGGTCCCGTGATCGTGCAATTCGTGCAGCATCTGGCGCATCCGCCGGCCGAATTGCAGGCGTGGCCGAGTGACGATCGCACCAGCCGGCTGGTCTTCATCACCCGCAATATGGCCGAGCGCGATGTCAGGGCGCTGTTCGATGCAGTGGAGCAACTCCACCAGTCGCATTAATCGCGGTCGCCACGCGGCCAAGCAGCGCGCCGTTGTTTGATCGGGCTCGTCTTTATGAAAGCCATCACCGCATGCACCTTTACACTGCACGCGGTGATGGCACTGACATGATCTGTTGATCAGTCGTTCTTGCCGAGAGTGCCGAAGCCGCGATTTTCTGCTGCAAGCTGCGCGAGCAATGCGGCGGGCTCGTATTTCCTGTCGCCGGTTTGCTTTGCAAATTCGGCGAGTCGATCGCGGATGTAAGGCAGGCCAACCTGATCGGCGTAATACATCAGGCCGCCGCGCCAGATCGGGAAACCGTAACCATAGACCCAGATGACGTCGATATCGCCGGAGCGCTGCGCGATGCCTTCCTCGAGAATGCGTGCGCCCTCGTTGATCATCGGGAACAGCAGGCGCTCCAGAATGTCGTCGCGCGACAGCGTGCGACGCTCGATGCCGAGACGCTTCGATGTCGCGACGATCAGCGCTTCGACTTCGGGATCAGGCTTTGGTGTGCGCGAGCCGGCTTCATAGAGGTAGAAGCCCTTGCCGGTCTTCTGGCCGAAGCGGCCCATTTCGCAAAGCTGGTCGGCGATCTCCGCCGTGGCACCCTGCGCCTTGCGCATGCGCCATGAAATATCGAGGCCGGCGAGATCGGTGACGCCGAAGACGCCGAGCGGAAAGCCGAAGGAGGTCAGCGCGCCGTCGATGTCCTGCGGCAATGCGCCTTCAAGCAGCAGCCGTTCCGCTTCGGTCGAGCGCACGCGCAGGATGCGATTGCCGACAAAGCCGTGACACACGCCGACGACGACCGGCACCTTGCCGATCTTGCGCGCAACCGAAATCGCGGTGGCCAGCAATTCGGGCTTGGTGTCGGCTCCGCGCACGATCTCCAGCAGCCGCATGACATTGGCCGGGCTGAAGAAGTGCATGCCAAGCACCGACTCGGGCCGCTTGGTGAAATGGGCGATCTCGTTGACGTCGAGATAGGAGGTGTTGGTGGCAAGGATTGCGCCCGGCTTGCTGGTCGCATCCAGCTTGCCCATGACGTCGCGCTTGACGCCGATATCTTCGAACACGGCTTCGATCACCATGTCGGCATTGGCGACCGCGCTGACGTCGGTCGTTCCCTTCATCAGGCCGAGACGGATATCGACATCTTCCGAGCTCATGCCGCCGCGCTTGGCGGAGGCCTGATAGTTCTTCGCGACGAGATCGAGGCCGCGCTTCAGCGCGTCCTCGCTGGTTTCGAGAATGGTGACGGGAATGCCGGCATTGGCAAAGCACATGGCGATGCCGCCGCCCATCGTGCCGGCGCCGATCACGGCCGCGCTCTTGACGTCGAGCGGCTTCACGCCCTTCGGCAGGTCGGCGATTTTCGCCGCCTCGCGTTCAGCGAAGAAGATATGGCGCTGGGCCTTCGACTGATCGCCGGTCTTCAGTTCCTGGAAGACCTCGCGCTCGCGCACGAGCGCTTCATCGACCGGGACATCGAGCGTCCAGCGCAGCGCTTCGATCGCCTTGGCTGGCGCAAGCAGGCCGCGCGACCGCTTCAGATAGGGCGCCGCCAATTCGTCGAATTTTTCTGGTTTGCTGCGCAGCTCGGTCAGCTTGTCGTCGCGATCCCGCGCGCGGACAAGCGGTCGCTGTTCTGCCACGACGCGTTTGGCAAAAGCGATGGCAGAACTAAGCAGATCATCGGCGACGATCTCATCGACCAACCCCGAACTCAACGCGTCTTCGGCGTTGATCGGGTCGCCGGACAGGATCATGGCCATCGCCTTGTCCATGCCGACGAGGCGGGGCAGGCGCTGCGTGCCGCCGGCGCCGGGCATCAGGCCGAGCTTGATTTCCGGCAGGCCGAGCTTCGTTCCGGGCGAAGCGACGCGGAAATGGCAGCCGAGAGCAATCTCGAGGCCCCCACCCAGCGGAGTGCCATGCAGGGCGGCCACGACCGGCTTGGGCATTGCGTCGATGGCGTCGATCACGTCGCTGGAGGTCGGTACCGTCGGCGGCCGATTGAATTCGGTGATGTCGGCGCCGGCAATGAATGTCCGGCCGGCGGCCGCAATTACAACGGCGTTGATCGCCACGTCGTCGCGCGCCTGCGCCAATGCATCGGTGAGCCCCTTGCGCATCGCGGAGCTGAGCGCGTTGACGGGCGGGTTATTGACGGTGATGACCGCGACCGAGTCCTCGCGGCGAAACTCGACGATTTCAGACACAGCATTATCCTGAACAGAGCGGCCGGCAGCCGCGGCAAGGCCCGCAGGCCCGATTGGCCGCATGTTTATGAAGGGGGGCAGACCGTGTCAAACCGGCGTACCACTATGCGGTCTTGCCCTTGGCAGCCTTGATTTCGCGACATAGCGATTGTGGTTCCAGCGCGGGCATGCATGATCCGCGCCGTCGCATAAGAATGAAAGGAAGGCCCAGTGGCTTCGATAACAGAACAGACACGGGTGGATGTCGCCCTTGGCAACAGAATCCTCGCAAACGAAGGTATCCTCGATGCATTCGGCCATGTGAGCATTCGCAATCCGACAAATCCGAATCGCTATTTCCTGTCGCGGTCGCGCGCTCCGGAACTCGTGGAGCCGGGCGATGTGCTGGAATATGACCTCGATTCAAACCCGGTGAAGCCGACTAAGGAACGCCTCTACGCCGAGCGCGTGATCCACGGCGAGATCTACAAGGCGCGGCCAGACGTGACGGCCATCGTGCATCATCATGCTCCGGCCATCATGCCGTTCGTGATTGCCGACGTCGAATTGCTGCCGGTGATGCATCTAGGCGCGGTTGTCGGCCAAAAAGTCCCGTCCTGGGATCAATATGAAGAATTCGGCGAGACCAACATGCTGCTGGTCAAGCCGGAGGAGGGAGCGTCGCTGGCGCGGGCGTTGGGACAAGCGCCGCTTGTTATGATGAAAGCCCACGGCGCGACCGTGGTCGGCAGCAATGTGCAGGAGCTGGTCTTCCGCACGATCTATTCCTGCAAGAATGCCGAATATCAGTTCCTCGCCAAAATGCTGGGCAATGCGCCGGCCCTGCGCCCGGGCGAAGTGGAGAAGTGCCAAGGCATCTACTCCATGCCGACATCCAGCTTCCGGGCTTGGGAATACTGGACCTCGCGTCTCGAAAAGGCCGGCAACGGTATCCGCGCCAAGCGCAGTAGCGGCAAAAAGTCCGTTGGTGCCTCGGCCAAGCGTGCTAGCGTAGCGAAAGCCAAAGCAAAAAAGACCAAGGGGAGAAAGCGATGATGTCCGCCAAGGCGCTGATCGGCGCGGCGCTGGTCGTTACACTGGCGAATGCTCCGGCATTCGCCCAGGACGCGCTGAAAGTTGCGATCGGCCAGATCAACAATTGGGAAAATCAGCCACCGACCCTCGGCCAGGATGCAGGCATTTTCGCCAAGCACAACCTGAAGCTGGAAGCGGTCGGCACGCAGGGCGCCGGCGAAACCATCCAGGCGGTGATCTCCGGAAGCGCCGATATCGGCGTCGGCGTTGGCGTTGCCGGCGCCATGCGTGCTTTTGCGCGCGGTGCGCCGGTTCGCATCCTGTTGCCCGGTTTCACCGGTACCGGCGACCTCTACTGGTATGTCAAGGCGGATTCGCCGATCAAGACGGCCAAGGACGTCACCGACAAGAACACCATCGCCTATTCGACCAATGGTTCGTCCAGCAACAATCTTGTCCTGGCGTTCGCTCAGGAACTGGGCGTGAAGGCGAAGCCGACAGCGACCGGAAGCCCTCCTGGCACACTGACCTCCGTCATGAGCGGGCAGATCGATATCGGCTGGGCCGCTCCGCCATTCGGTGTCAAGGAGATCAAAGACGGCAAGATCCGCATCATTCTGCGCGGCAGCGATGTTCCTTCGCTCAGGGGACAGACGGTGCGTGCGGTCATCGTCAACGCCGATGCGCTGAAGAACAAGAAAGACGCGATCATGCGTTTCGTGAAGGCCTATCGCGAAAGCGTGGACTGGATGTATTCCGATCCGAAGGCCATTTCGATGTACGCGCAGAAGATCAAGGCGGATGAAGGTCTGCTGAAAGAGTCGATCGCCGAATTCCATCCGAAAGATGCGATGCAAAGCGACAAGATGGCCGATCTCGATGGCGCGATCACCGATGCGGTGAAGCTGAAATTCCTCGAGGCTCCGATAACGAAGGCGCAGGTGACCGAGTTTCTGCAAATCCCCGCGCGCTGAACCGGATAATATCAACTATCTCGATGAAGCCCCGCGCAAGCGGGGCTTTTTCTTTTCGCGTGCCAACTGCTGCGATTGGCGCTGCCGTCGTTATGCGGGCGATTTGCCGTCCGCGCTGATGGCCGCCAGCATGTCGTCACGGCTTTTGGTGACCGCATCCTTGATATGAGGCTGACGGCCCTTTTCGCCCATCCGCTGCTGCCGCTCGATCGTGCCGTCCGTCATCAGCGGTGCAACGCCGAGTTCGCGCAGCGTTTCGGCGACTTCGCGCATTTCCGCTGCCCGGCGGATGCCGTGGCTCGCCATACGCTCGATATTGTATTCCGAGATCTTGTTCCAATCGAGCGTCGGGTAATTGTTCTTCAGCGACGAGGCGACCTGATCAACGACGCCGGCGCGCTGCGCGGCAAGGAAGCATTCCAGCGTCAACGCCTCGATGCCCTTGATCATCACGCTGCGGACCATCTTGATCGCGGCGGCATCGCCGGTTTTCTCACCGACCACCTGCGTTTTCATGCCGAGCGAGGTCAGCAGCGGCTCAATGTCCGCGGCATTCGGACCTGCCAGCATCATTGGCGACTTGTGCCGCGCCGGATAGATCGGAGAGACGATGGCGACATCGACATAGCGTGCGGTGTCGCCGAGCAACTGCGCGCTGGCCAGCTTGCGGCCGGGTGAGACCGAATTGACATCGAGATAGAATGGCCTTCCGCTCAGATGTCCGTTCACCGATTGCGCGGCCTCATGGCTGGATGCAGCGGTCACGGCGGCAATCACTATCTCGGCATCTCGCACGGCATCCTGCGCCGACGATGCAACGCGAAGACTTGCCGCTTTCGCGGCTTCGATCAGCTTTGCGCCCGCTGGTTGCGGAAACAGGATGTCCCAGGCGGCAATGTCAGTGACACCGTCCTCGCGGAG
>JAEYVN010000218.1 GCA_023431725.1 Pseudomonadota bacterium | reverse complement strand
AGCGAGGTGGTGCAGCGCATGAACACCGACGGCACGGTCGGCTTCTGGTGGCCGCCTTCCTTGGCATGCTCGGTATAATTGAGGCCGAGGCAGACGATCTTGCCCGGATTGGCGACCGGCAGCGCGTATTTGATGCCAGCCAGCGGCACGCGGGCCGAGGCCGGGGCGCTCTTGGCGGCATCGGCGAGCGGCTTCAGGTCGCCGCCCGAGCGGGCCAGCACTTCACCCAGATCGAACGGGATTTTCGGATCGGCGGCCTGCAGGTCGATCACCTGGTCGCCGTCGACGACACCCAGGCGCAATTGTTGATTTTGCTCGAAACCGACGATCTTCATGTGCAGCTTGTCCCGATACTGGAAGGATTGGCGGGACGGCGAACGCCGTCCGGGGCGTCTGTTTAGCCCTAAAATCCGGCGTCCGCAAAGCTGGTCAGAAGTCCGCAGGGCGGGCGGGACGGCCCCCAAGCCGGCCCGGATCGTGGGCTATTTCAGCACCAGCGCATGGACCGAGAACAGCCCGGCCCTGTCGGTCCACATGTCGACCGGGGTCCAGCCAGCGCCTTTCACGAGGCTTCTGAAACTGTCCGGCGTGTATTTGCAGCTGTTTTCGGTGTGGATTGTTTCACCGGCGCGGAAGTCGAATGAGGCGCCGGCCACCTTCACGGTCTGGCGCTTGCGGCTGGCCAGATGCATCTCGATCCGGCTCTTGTCACGGTCGTAGAAGGCGTGATGCTCGAACGTATCAAGCTCGAAATGACCGCCAAGCTCCCTGTTCATGCGCCGGAGAAGATTGATGTTGAACTTCGCGGTAATCCCGGCGGCATCATTGTAAGCCGCATTCAGAATATCGGCGTCCTTGACGAGGTCCACCCCGACGATCATCACCGCCCCCCGGCCCAGCACGGCGCCGGCATGGCGCAGGAACGCGACCGCCTCATGCGGGTCGAGATTGCCGATGGTCGAGCCGGGAAAGAAGCCGACCCGCGGCAAGTCCGCGGCATCCTTCGGCAGCACGAAGGGCTGCATGAAATCGGCCGCCACAGGCAGGATCTGCAGCCGCGGATAATCCTTGCGCAAGGTCGCAGCCTCGATCGCCAGAAACTCGCCGGCGATATCGACTGGCACATAGGCCTTCAGCTTGTCGGCGGCATTGAGCAGAAACCGCACCTTGATGCAGGCACCGCTGCCGAATTCCACCAGCGCCGATCCGGTCGGAAAATGCTGCACGATCGATTTGCCGTGCTCGCGCAGGATCTCGTGCTCGCTTCGCGTCGGGTAATATTCCGGCAGATGCGTGATCTGCTCGAACAGCTGCGATCCTTCGGTGTCGTAGAAATATTTTGGCGAGATATGTTTGGGAGAGGCCGAGAGGCCAGCCACGACATCGGCCGCAAACTGCGCGCGTTCTTCGGTGGGTTCGAATTTGGCGGCGAGTTTGGTAGCGCGAGCGTGATAGGTCAT
Organism: Pseudomonadota bacterium; assembly: GCA_023431725.1. Lineage (GTDB taxonomy): Bacteria > Pseudomonadota > Alphaproteobacteria > Rhizobiales > Xanthobacteraceae > Pseudorhodoplanes. Next base: position 2,072 of record JAEYVN010000218.1, on the reverse strand, counting down.
CCTGGATACTCCGCGAGCCGAAGCCCGGTGAATTGCCAACGTGCCGGCGGGTGAAAGAAGTTGCGGTAGGTGAGACGCGCATGCCCGTCCGGTGTTGCGAGCGAGGAGCCACGCAGCACCATCTGGTTGACCATGAACTTGCCGTTGTATTCGCCGATCGCGCCATCCGGTGCGCGATAGCCCGGATAAGGAAGATAAGCGCTGCGCGTCCATTGCCAGACAATGCCGAAGGCATCGTCGATGAGATTGTGACGCGCCGCGACCTCCCACTCCGTCTCGGTCGGCAGATGCTTGCCGGCCCAGCGCGCGAAGGCATCGGCCTCGTAATAGCTCACATGCATCACCGGCGACTGCGGATCGACCGGACGCAATCCGCCAAACGTCATGACATGCCACTCACCATCGACATCAAGCCAATAGCCGGGCGCCTGCCAGTGTTCGGTCTCGCGCTTCGCCCAGCCGTCCGACAACCACAACGATGCATTGCTGTAACCGCCGTCATCGATGAATTCGCGCCATTGCGCGTTGGTGACGAGCCCACGCGCGATTTTGACCGGCTGCGTCAACGCGCGATGCTGCGGCCGCTCGTTGTCGAAATGAAAGCCGTCGCCCTCATGGCCGATCTGATGGATGCCGGGCGGAATATCGACATAGCTTGCGTTCAGCGTTGCGGCCGGTGCCGCCCACGACCGATCGTAAGCAGGATGCGTCGGGTTTTGGGCAAAAGCATGCAGGATATCGGTCAGCAGCAATTCCTGATGCTGCTGCTCGTGATGCAGGCCGATCTCCAGAATCGTGAAGATCTCACGGCTTCTTGATCCGTCTGCCGTTTCGATCAATCGCACCACAGCCGCATCGACGTGCGCGCGATAGGCCGTGACCTCGGCAGCATTCGGCCGTGTGATGAGCCCACGCTCGGGACGGGCATGGCGCGGTCCGGCCGCGACATAATAGGAGTTGAACAGGAACGGGAAACGCTCATCGAAAATCCTGTAGCCCGGCAGATGCGGCACCAGCAGGAATGTCTCGAAGAACCAGGTCACATGCGCGCGATGCCACTTTGTCGGGCTCGCATCGGGCATTGACTGGACGATCTGATCTTCCGGAGACAGCGGTGCAGCACGCGCTTCGGTCTCTGCACGAACGGCACGAAAAGCCTCGAGCCAGTGATGTCGTCCAGCATCACCGGACGGCACACTGAGGTCACGCAAGACATTGGATGGCATAGGCTCGAATATCTCCCCCAATCGCGGGGCCTAGACATGGGGCGTGCGCAAGTCCTTTCCAATGTCACAGGCGCGATATTGTTCCGATTTTCTCCTGAAAGATGGAAGCACGGCCTCCTATCGGGGCGCTCAGCGGAAAAACACCAGCGTCACCAGCACGAAGATCGGCAAAAGAATGGCACCGGACCAGGCCATGTAGCCGAAGAACGACGGCATTTTCACACCGGCACTACGGGCAATGGCATAGACCATAAAATTCGGAGCATTGCCGATATAGGTGTTCGCGCCCATGAACACCGCACCGATGGAGATCGCAGCCAGCGTCGGTGCAAGCGTGGTCATCAGCACTTTCGGATCACCTCCGGCCAATTCGAAGAACACGAGATAAGTGGGCGCGTTATCGAGGAATGACGAGAGAATTCCTGTCAGCCAGATATAGGCGACATTGTTCGGCGAACCATCCGGTTGCGTGCCCAGCGCCACCAGCGAGGCAAATGCGCCATTGGCGCCGGCGCTCAGCATCGCGATCACCGGCACGATGCAGATGAAGATGCAGGCGAACAACAGCGCAACTTCGAGGATCGGCCCCCAAGAAAAGCCGTTGGCAATGCGGAACGAGGTTTTCGTGAGCGCCAGGGATGCGAGCGCCGCAAGGACAAAGATGACATCGCGCACGATGTTCTGCAGCTGCACATCGACGCCAGCCAGCGAGAACGAAATGCCCGGCTTCCAATAGGCACTCATCAGGATTGCGCCGATCACCACCGCGATGAGCGCGAAGTTGATCTTGCCATGCAGGCTCAACGGCGAATCCGGCGTCGGATCGAGCGGGTGATGCAGGCGGTC
>JAEYVN010000208.1 GCA_023431725.1 Pseudomonadota bacterium | reverse complement strand
AGTGCCGCGATTTTGAAGTTCCTGCACCATTTGCAGCAGGCTTTTGTCAGGAACTTCAAAATCAAAAGCGGCACTAGAGTCATAGATTTGCTAGTGCACCTTTGTTTCCGAAGTTCGTATATGAGATCGCCGCAGACGCCGGACGAACTTCGGAAACGGTGCACTAGTGTCGCACAGCCTATCTGTCACAGGCGGAAACGCTTTTTGATTTCCGCTAAACTGAAGTTGCCGGTCTAACGATCCTGAAAGTCGTGTCGGCGGGGGATGAGCACGCATGTGCGGTATTGTTGGAATCTTGGGTCGTGAGCCGGTCGCCGGCCAACTGGTCGATGCGCTGAAGCGTCTCGAATATCGCGGCTATGATTCAGCGGGCGTTGCCACCGTCGAGAACGGCTCCCTCGAACGCCGCCGGGCCGAAGGCAAGCTGAAGAACCTGCAGGAGCGTCTGGGCCGCGAACCCTTGTCGGGTCTTGCCGGCATTGGGCATACGCGCTGGGCGACGCACGGCCGGCCGACCGAGAACAACGCGCATCCGCACGCGACCGAACGGCTTGCGGTCGTGCATAACGGCATCATCGAGAACTTCCGTGAGTTGCGCGAAGAACTCGAGAAGGATGGCGCGACCTTCGGGACGGAAACGGACACCGAAGTCGTTGCTCATCTGGTGACGCAGGAGATGAAGCGGGGCCGCACGCCGGTCGAGGCCGTGCGCGCCGCATTGCCGCGTCTGCGCGGCGCCTTCGCACTCGCCTTCATCTTTGCCGGTGAGGACGATCTGATGATCGGCGCCCGCAAGGGCTCGCCGCTGGCCATCGGTCACGGCAGCGGTGAGATGTATCTGGGCTCCGATGCCATCGCGCTCGCGCCATTCACCGATGCCATTTCCTATCTCGATGAAGGCGACTGGTGCGTGATGACGCGCGACGGCGTCCAGATCTTCGATGTCTCAGGTCAAGCGGTGAAGCGGCCTGTCATCAAGACCAACAGCGCGGCGTTCCTGCTCGACAAGGGCAATCACCGCCATTTCATGGCGAAGGAAATCCACGAGCAGCCGGAAGTCGTCGCGCATACGCTGTCGCATTATATCGACATGGCAAAGGAAAGCGTTGTCCTGCCGGGTCAGCTGCCGTTCGACTGGAACGACATCCAAAGGGTTTCGATCTCGGCTTGCGGTACGGCTTATTATGCCGGGCTGGTCGCCAAATACTGGTTCGAGCGCTACGCACGCTTGCCGGTGGAGATCGATGTCGCGTCCGAGTTTCGATATCGCGAAGCGCCGCTGCGCAAAGGCGATCTCGCGCTGTTCGTGTCGCAATCGGGTGAGACGGCCGACACGCTGGCCTCGCTACGCTACACGAAGGAGCAGGGCCTGCATGTGCTGTCGGTGGTGAATGTGCAGACCTCCACCATCGCCCGCGAAAGCGACATCATCATGCCGACGCTGGCCGGCCCCGAAATCGGTGTTGCCTCGACCAAGGCGTTCACCTGCCAACTCTCGGTTCTGGCCTGTCTCGCCATCGCTGCAGGACGTGCACGCGGGACCATCAGCGAAGCCGAGGAGCGCACGCTCGTGCGGGCGCTGATCGAGGTGCCGCGGCACATGAACGAGACGCTGGCCCTGGAAGATGACATCGAGGCGCTGGCGCGCGACCTCGGCAAGAGCAGCGACGTGCTCTATCTCGGCCGCGGCACCAGCTATCCGCTGGCGCTGGAAGGCGCACTGAAACTGAAGGAAATCTCCTACATCCATGCCGAGGGCTATGCCGCCGGTGAACTGAAGCATGGCCCGATCGCGCTGATCGACGAGAGCATGCCGGTGATCGTGACGGCGCCCTATGACGCGGTGTTCGAGAAGACGGTCTCGAACATGCAGGAAGTGGCGGCCCGGGGCGGGCGGATCATCCTGCTGACCGACCAGAAGGGAGCGGCCGAGGCGACCATGCCCGGCGTCACCATCATCACCTTGCCGGACATGCCCTCATCGGTGACGCCGCTGATTTATGCCCTGCCGGTGCAGCTTCTGGCCTATCATACGGCGGTAGCGCTCGGAACCGACATCGATCAGCCGCGGAACCTCGCCAAGTCGGTGACAGTGGAATAGACCGGGATCTTCATCTGACGCTTTAAAACGGGAACTTCAGGCCAAGACACCGCACTGTACCTGACCGGGAATGCGGTATAAGCGAAGCTTCCGGAATCGTCCGACAAACCAAGCATGACTGAGCCAACGCAGCCCGACATCATCGAGACCGATCAGCCGCCGGCTGGTTTCGGGGCGCGGTTGCGCAATTATTTCCTCACCGGCCTGGTCGTGGCCGGCCCGCTGGCCATTACCGCCTGGCTGATCACCGCCTTTGTCACCTGGGTCGACGACTGGGTGCGGCCGCTGATCCCGGACATGTACCGGCCGGAAACCTATCTGCCGTGGAAGATCCCCGGCTCGGGCCTGATCATCGCCTTGCTCGCGCTGACGCTGCTCGGCTTCCTCACCGCCAACCTGGTCGGCCGCACGCTGATTCAGCTCGGCGATCATCTGATCGACCGCATGCCGATCGTCCGTCCGATCTACAAGACGGTGAAGCAGGTGTTCCAGATGCTGTTCTCGAAATCGGGGACGAGTTTCCGGAAAGTCGGCCTGGTCGAATTCCCGTCGCCCGGCATGTGGTCGCTGGTATTCCTGTCACAGCCGCCGAGCCGGGACATTGCAAGCCGGCTTCCCGGCGACGATGACCAGATTTCCGTTTTTCTTCCCTGTACGCCCAACCCGACCACGGGCTTCTTTTTCTATTTGCCGCGCCACAAGATTATCGAACTCGACATTCCCGTGGAGGCGGCGGCGACACTGATCATGTCGGCCGGCATGATTCAGCCCGGCGCGTCCAACGCTGAGAACCAAACCGGGTTTGCCGCGATTGCTGCGGCCGCGCGTGCGGCACAGGTCGCAAGCGACCATACGAATACGAAAGAACCCATCAAGTAAGCATCAAGCGTAACCGCGTCCGCGTCACACGCCGCGTAGCAATGGCGTGATATTTACCTATGCTCTTTTTTGAATTTGCATGAGGAGACGGGGCGATGAATTTTGCCGAAGCGATTCAATCTGGGTTCAGTAATTATGTGAATTTCCAGGGCAGGGCACAGCGCTCGGCCTACTGGTTCTGGGTGCTGTTCGTCTTTGCTGCCAGTATCGTCGCCAGCATTCTGGACATCATGATCTTTGGGTCTGAGTCCTACACACCGCTTTCGACACTCTTTGGGCTGGCGGTGTTTCTGCCGGGCCTTGCGGTGGCTGTGCGGCGGCTGCATGACATTGGTCGGACCGGTTGGTGGATCCTGCTCTACTTCGTCCCGATCGTCGGCTGGATCATCCTGATCATCTGGCACTGCCAGCCAGGTGAGCCTGGCACCAACCAGTATGGTCCCAATCCTTTGGGCGGCGAGTGGCAGCCTATCCGGACTTGATCAGACGCACGGCATCGTCGCGCTCGAACAGATAGAGCAGGCACAGAAGCGCTTTCCCGCGCTCGCTGGCGAGCACGGGATCGCGCGCCATGATGAGTTGCGCGTCGTCGCGAGCGGCGGCCAGCAGATGGCCGTGCGCGTCGGGTGAGGCGATGCGGAAGGACGGCATGCCGCTTTGGCGGGTGCCGAGCACATCGCCTTCGCCGCGCAGCTTCAGATCCTCCTCGGCGATGCGGAAGCCGTCTTCGGTCTCGCGCATAACGGTGAGTCGTGCCTTGGCGATTTCGCCCAGTGGCGATCGGTAGAGCAGCAGGCACGTGGATTTGCCGCTGCCGCGACCGATGCGCCCGCGCAGCTGGTGAAGCTGGGCCAGGCCGAAGCGCTCCGCATGTTCGACCACCATCACGGTGGCTTCGGGCACATCGACGCCGACTTCGATCACGGTCGTGGAGACG
>JAEYVN010000197.1 GCA_023431725.1 Pseudomonadota bacterium | reverse complement strand
AATCTCGAGAAGCAATCCGAATTCTATCAGAAGGTGTTCGGCCTGAAGTTCCTGGGCTACGACCATCAGCCGATGGGCTCGGCGATCTATCTCAGCGACGGCATCACCAATCTCGCGCTGATCCATCCGAACAAGCCGGACAACGAAATCGTCTCCGCACCGAACCACTGCGGCTTCCAGGTTGCCGACCTGAAGGCGACCGAAGGCGCCATCGATAACGCCGGCGGCAAGTTCTTCTTCGACTTCGGCGATGCGAAGCACGGCAATTTCGAGCGCAAGTTCAAGGATCACGACGGCGTCGTGTTCGATATCTCCAGGCACGGCTGGACCGGCACCGACAGCTATATCGAACAGAAGCACGAGGACGAGAAGACGCTCGCCACGGTGAAGTAATTACGGAAGCTTGTTATTTGTCCGCTCGTCCCCGCCAACGGGCCGCGCTTGTGCGCGCCCGATGACAGGCTCCGGCGGGGACCCAGCGTCGTAAATCGCTTACTAACGCGTAACCATGAGAGATCAGGCAGCTACTGCCTCTGCTTCGACGCGCTGGTCGAGCAGATGCGCAAGATCGATCATCGCGATCATGCCGGCTTCGACAGTGAGAAGGCCGGACAGGAATTCGGTGCGGCCGTTGCGAACCACCGTCGGGACCGGCTGCACCTGCGAACTCTCGAACGCCACGATGTCGAGCACGCGGTCGGCCAGGAGCCCGATCTGCTGATCCCCGATCTGCACGATGATCACGACATGCAGCCCGCTCGCATCCGTCAGCCCGCCGCCGAAACGGCAACGCAGATCGACGATCGGAACCATGACGCCGCGCAAATTGAGCACGCCGCGCACATAATCCGGCTGGCCAGGCAGATGATTGATCTCGGAGCAGCCCTTGATTTCGCGTACGGCCATGATGTCGACGCCGTATTGCTCTTCGCCGATCGCAAAGCTGATCAATTCCGCGCTGATGGAGTCCTTCGACCGTCCGGCGAGCGCCTGGTTCGCGGCTTCATTCATGTCGTACGTCATCCCGTGTTCGGCGGGGCACGAGAACCGTGCAGCGCGAGCCGATAGCGACAAGTCTTAATACCGGCCTAAAAGGGGCCAGCGGAGTGGCAGCAAAAAGAAGCGCCGGCGTGTCATCACGCCGGCGCTGTCAGATCCACGATGGGATGTGGATCAGAACTCCTCGTCGAGAGCGACCGCGAGTGCGGACTGCATGTGCCGTGCGGTGCCATGCCGCACCAACTGCACAGGCTTGCGGATCGTGGCAGGCTTCGGAGCAGCCAGCGGGCCGGACTGACGGCCGCCATCGAGCTGGAACACCGCGACACGGCCGTCGAGCGCGCTCGACTGGTCCTCGAGCGTCTTCGCCGTCGCGGCATTCTCCTCGACCAGCGCCGAGTTCTGCTGCGTCACTTCGTCCATCTGCGCCAGGGCCTTGTTGATCTGGTCGATGCCCGCGGCCTGTTCCGAGCTCGCATTGGCGATATCGGCGACGATGTCGGCCACCGATCGGATCGAGTGCAGGATGTCCTTCAGCGACTCGCCGGCGCGATTGACGAGCTGCACGCCCTGCTCGACCTGACCTGACGAGCTCACGATCAGATCCTTGATGTCCTTCGCGGCCTGCGACGAGCGCTGCGCAAGGCTGCGCACCTCGGACGCCACCACCGCGAAGCCCCGCCCTGCCTCACCGGCGCGCGCGGCTTCCACCGCCGCGTTGAGCGCAAGCAAGTTGGTCTGGCGTGCGATCTCGTCGATCACCGAGATGATGTCGGAGATACGGCGCGAGGACTCTTCTATCTCCGCCATGGCCGTGACCGCCTCCGCAACCACCGCCTCACCACGGCCCGCAACATCGCGGGTCTCGCGCGTCAACTCGTTGGCGCGCTGCGCATTCTCCGCGTTCTGCTTCACGGTCGCGGCGATCTCTTCCATCGAGGCCGAGGTCTCTTCCAGGCTTGCGGCCTGCTCCTCGGTACGCTGCGACAGATCGGTCGTCGCGGTCGCGATCTCGGCGGCAGCGTTCGAGATTTCCATCGAGGACGAAGCGATGCGTTGCACCGTATCCTGCAGCTGTTCGATGGCGCCGTTGAAATCGCTCTGGATCTTCTTGTACTCGGTGGTGAACTCCTTCGATACGCGATAGGTCAGGTTGCCCTTGGCGAGATTCTCCAGACCGTGACCGAGTTCGGCCACGACTTCGGCAACCACCCTCGCCTGCTCGGCCTCGCGCCGCGCACGCTCTTCCCGCTCCGCCTGTTCCCGGCGCGCGATCTCGGCCTCCTTCTCGGCCTCGAGCCGCATCTTCTCCTCAAGGCGCATCTTGAACTCGTCGACCGCGCCGGCGATGTCACCGATCTCGTCCTTGCGGCCCACGCCGGGCAACACAACGTCGAAATTGCCCGACGCAAGCTCGCGCATGCCACCGGTCAGCTTCTTGATCGGGGTCGCAATCAGACGGGCGGAGAAGAAAGCAATCAGCCCTGCCATAACCAGTCCGGCGAAGAGAAGAACCCATTGCGACTTCTCAAGGAACGCCATGCTGCTCAGCACGGCATCCCGTTCTTCCACCAGCATCAGCTTCTGGTTGGTCTTGATACCGCCCGAACGCGTGCCATCCGCCTGCTTGGGCCCGTCGATCAGGTCGAGTATCTTCAGGGCCCGGGGCGCTGCTTCCGTGGCCAGCACATGAACCGGCATGTTCCATTGCGGCGACTCCCGGAGCTCGAACATCTTGGCCGGCATCGGCGCAAACGCGGCGTAAGCCTTGGCCAGATTGTCGAACGATGCCTTCTGCGCCGATGTTAGCAATGCGCGCTGATTGTTGAGGCTGGTGAAGGCACGCTGAAAGGCATCCGCCAATCGCGCATATTCTTCCTTGTTGGCCTTGTCGCCGGACAGAAGAAACATGCGCAACTGAGCGGTGGCTGCGGCGAAATTGCCGCGCAGATCGGCCATGGTCTTCAACAGACGCTTGCGATCCGCGGTCGCGTCGAGATTTTCCTCGAGGTCGATTATCTTGGTGATTTCGCCGAAAATCACCGCGGCTTGCGGCGCCGCCTCGGTCAGCATCAATTTCGTGGCCGGATACGCGTCCGGCGTGAAGGCCACCGACTCGGCCCTATCCTGTGCGGAACGGAACTCCTGCAGCAGCGCTTTCGCGTCGGCCCACATCTTCTTGTTAGCCGGATTGGTGAACCGTTCCGCCTTCGCATCGAAGGATGAACTGGTGGCATCCAGTTCCTTCCACATGGCCGCGCGATCGTTCTTGCCCTGCGGATTGCCGGTCAGCAGATAGCCACGCAAAGTGGCGAGCGTCGAATAGACGTTGCCGACAAGTTCGGTGCTCTCGAGCGCGACAGGAACGCGAAGATTGGCCATCCGTTCGACCGTCGTCGAAGCGCTGCTCGCAACGTAAAGTGTGAATCCGACAGCGACCGCCAGGATTGCGCAGATGGCTGCAAATCCTGCGACCAATTTGGTGCTGATGCGGCGGTCGGCAAAGAAGCCGGCACCAGGTGCAGTTACAACCCGTTGAGAAGACATTGCAGAAATTCCTTGCGTCACGTTTCCATGCGGCTGACCGGCGCGCAGCGTCGGCGATGGCCACTCCTATTGGCCGGCTCTCGCGCTTCGCATCACCGCTTGGCGTCTTCCGATCGCTTGCGATGACCCCCGCGAGATTTCGATAGGGCCAATGGTAATTAGATAATTCATCAACCTTGATTTTCGGTAAATTTGGAACTCGCTCGCCCAATCGATGAGCAATCTGCTTCCTGATTGTGCATGTGAGCCTGAAGCAACGTGCGCGTGTCTGCGCGCTAGGCAGCAAGTTAATTGAAAATTAAGAAAGCACCGGCGTCGTGCTGCCACGCCGGCAATTTCGAACGCAAGTTCAAGGATCACGACGGCGTCGTTTTCGATATCTCCAAGCACGGCTGAACCGCACCGACAGCTATATCGAGCAGAAGCACGAAGACGAGAAGACGCTCGCGCCGGCGAAGTAAGGTTCAAACTCCAAAAGCGTCTTAAGAACCGCACTGGCTTCCGGGCTCGCGGCATAGAGCCAGCGTCCCGGAATGACGGCGAGAAGCGCCGTCATTTCACGCGCAGGCGCGCTTCCAGAAGATCGATCTCACGCACCAGCCTTCTGGCAAGCTCATCGGGCAGCTGTTTCGCGCGCGCAGAGCGATAGATCACATCGCGCTCGGCACGCAGCCCGACGAGACGCAGCTTGCGTTCGATCGCGTCGGTCTTGCGGGCCAGTGCCGCCGCCTCGCCCGTCTTGGACCGCCCGTGGATGCGATAGCGATACAATTCCATGACGCGCGCGCCGGCATCGGCATAAAGGTCGGCGTCGGCGCGGCCCTCGCTCATATCATGCTGCGCTTGCTCGATCGCCTTGATCGCCGCTTCCGCCGCCGCAATCCGGGCGCGATCCTCGTCATCGTCGTATGAGGTTTCCGGCGGCAGATGGAGGCCCTTCAGCAATGGGGGCAACCCGACGCTTGCCGCAACCAGCGACAGGATGATCACGCCGGCGGCGATGAAAATCGCAAGATCGCGGGCCGGAAACAAAGACCCGTCATTCATCACCAGCGGCAAGGTCAGGATGCCGGCCAGCGTGATCGCGCCGCGCACCCCGGCGAGCGACGTCGCCACGATCAGCCGCCAACTCGGGGCTTCCAGTCGTTTGCCTTTTCGGCTGGCACGAAAAAGAGTGAACCGCAGCGATGTCCAGACCCAGACAAAGCGCAGCACCGCCAGTGCGAGAAAGATGGCGACGACGTAACCAAGCAGCCAGACCGGTTCGTAATGTCCGCTTTCACGAACGGTCAGGGCCGCGCCCCTGATCAATTTGGGCAGTTGCTCGCCGAGCAGCACGAAGATGATGCCGTTGGCCGTGAACTGGATCGTGTCCCACACGGCGCTGCGGCGGACGCGGGTTACGGCCAGCGCCTGACCGCCCTGCTCCACGTAGCTCATGGTAATGCCGGCCGAAACGGCGGCCAGGATGCCGGAACAATGCAGGTGTTCGGCGAGAAGATAGGCACCGAACGGGATCAACAGGCTGATCAGGATCTCCGAGCCCGTTTCTTCGCCGTGGTGACGCGACAGCCAGTTCTTGGCGTATGTCGTGCTCCAGGTGACCAGAAAGCCGATCGCAAGACCACCGATCGCGAGCCAGAGAAACGTCCCCACCGCATCGACGAGCGAGAAGGCGCCGGTGAGTGCGGCGGCCACCGCAAAGCGCATGCAGACGAGGCCCGATGCATCGTTCAGCAGCGCCTCGCCGTCGAGAATATGCATCAGCCGTTTCGGGATCGGCACACGTGAAGCAATCGCCGACACGGCGATGGGATCGGTCGGCGACAGGATCGCGGCGAGCGCAAAGGCGACAGCGAGCGGCATCGCCGGAATCAGCCAGTGGATGAAGAAGCCGACCCCCAGCACCGTGAACACGACAAGCCCGAGCGCCAATTGCAGAATGGCATTGCGATCCCGCAAGAGGCCTTCCTTTGGAATGCGCCAGCCATCGAGGAACAGAAGCGGCGGCAAGAACAGAAGAAAGAAGATCTCGGGCTTCAGTTCGACATGGGCGCTGGCCATAGAACCGATGGCTGCTCCCAGCACGATCTGCACAAGCGGCAAGGGCAGCGGCCATGGCGACAAGCGCGCAATTGCGCCACTGGCGACCACCGCCAGCAGCAGAACGAGAACGATGGTAATTGTCTCCACGCTTTATCCCGCGCTCCGCGTTTGGGAATGCCCCTTAGCCCATTCCCTGTTGTGAAGAAAAGTGCCGACAGCAAGGCTCAGGGCACCAGCACAGCCGCACCGACCAGGGCACCCGAGCGAAGATCTGAAATCGCCGCGTTCGCGGAGGCGAGCGGATAGGATGTCGTGTGAACCTTCACGCCGGCCTCTTTCGCGACCGACAGGAATGCACGGCCATCCTTGCGCGTGAGATTGGCGACCGAAACGATCTGACGCTCTTGCCACAGATCACGGTAGGGAAATGAC
>JAEYVN010000188.1 GCA_023431725.1 Pseudomonadota bacterium | reverse complement strand
CAGCAAACCGACCGCTTGCCAAGCGGCCGGGCGGACATGTGTTCCGGTTCGCCAATCGGGGATTCTGGAAGACCGTTTTGGCACTGGCCTTGCCGGTCGCTGTCATCGCGATCTGGCAAGTGTCGGGTACCAATGGTGCGTTGTTCGGCGGCGTTTTGCCGACGCCGGACCGTGTCTGGCAAGCTTGGAAGATATGGGCGTTCGGTCCGGCCGGTCTGGGTCTCAATCCCTACAGCGGGACATGGTTTGCCAATCTCGTGTTCTCGGCCGAACGGGTCGCCAAGGGCTTTTTGTGCGCGATCTTTGTCGGCATTCCGGTCGGCATCGCCATCGGCTGGAATCGCATTGCCGCCGATGCGCTCGATCCGACGGTGCAGGTGCTGCGCCCGATCCCGATTACGGCATGGCTGCCGTTCTCGATCGCGGTGTTCGGCATCCATGACTTCGGTGCGATCTTCCTGATCGCGCTCGGCGCCTTCTATCCGATCGTCGTCAACACCAGCCAGGGTGCGCGCGACGTCGAACGCAACCTTATACGCGCAGCCATGATGATGGGGGCGGGAGGCTGGACCGTATTGCGGCGTGTTGTCTTGCCGGCGTCGCTTCCGTCCATCTTCACCGGGCTTCGCATCGGCCTTGGCATCGCCTGGACCGCCGTCATCGTGGCGGAAATGGTCGCCGTGAAGTCCGGTCTCGGTTACGTCCTCTGGGACGCCTATTACGTGGGACGCATGGATGTGGTGATCGCCGACATGGTGTCCATTGGTCTGCTCGGATTTCTCAGCGATCGCATCATCCTGCTGATCGAGCATTGGGTGCTCGGCTGGCGCCGCATGCAATCGTTCCGGACATGAGGCGCTGAATGGGCACGATCTCCTTTCAAGGCGTCTCGAAGATCTATCCCGGCAAAACCGACATCCATGCACTGGAGGATGTCAGCCTGAGTGTCGGCGAAGGTGAGTTCGTTGCACTGCTCGGTCCTTCCGGCTGCGGAAAGTCGACGCTGCTCAATCTGCTCGCGGGCTTTGAGGAACTCAGCGGCGGAACGTTGTTGTTCGACGGAGCGACCGTGAAACGCCCAGGGCCGGATCGTGGTGTCGTCTTCCAGGAAGCCGCCTTGTTTCCCTGGCTCAGCGTCTGGGAAAATGTGGTGTTCGGGCCGCGTGTGCAGGGTGTACCGCGTGACGTCTATGAGCCCAAGGCGCGCGAGTTGTTGCGGCTCGTCGGGCTTTAAGCTTTCTCTGAAGCGCTTCCGGTTCAATTGTCTGGTGGCATGCGCCAGCGCGTCGGCATTGCAAGGGTGCTTGTCATGAACCCGCGCGCGCTGCTGATGGACGAGCCGTTTGGTGCGCTCGATGCGCAGACGCGTCTCGTCATGCAGCAACTCCTGCTCGACGTCTGGCAATCGCTCGGGACGACGGTCCTGTTCGTGACCCACGATATCGATGAAGCGATTCTCCTTTCCGATCGCATCTGCATCATGTCGGCGCGTCCCGGTCGTATCATCCGCACCATCCCGGTGAATCTCGCGCGTCCGCGGTCGATCGAAAGCCTGACGAGTTCCGATTTCATGGCGCACAAGGCCGACGTGATGTCGGAAATGAAGATCGCCTCCAAAACTGAAAGAGCCGCATGAGCAATCCGCGCATTCCCTATCGTTTGTCGTCCGAGGCACCGAAGCTTCCGCCGCTGAAGGGCAAGCGGATGCTGGTTCATCTCGTCGTTAACGTAGAGAACTGGCAGTTCGATCAGCCGATGCCGCGGACCATCATCACGCCGCCGCACGGCAAGGAGACGGTGCCGGACGTGCCGAATTTTTCGTGGGCGGACTATGGCATGCGCGCCGGCCTGCCGCGAATTCTCGAAGCCTTCGACAAGCGTGGCCTTCCGGCATCGACGAGTTGCAACGCCGGTGTGATCGATGCCTATCCGCAGGCGGCACAAGCCATGCTGAATGCCGGCTGGGAGTTCATCGGCCACGGAATGCACCAGAAGGCGATCAACCATGTCGAAGGCGGTGAAAAAGCGCTGATTGCTGCCTGCCTCGAGAAGCTGCGCTCCTTCACCGGCAAGGCCACGCGCGGCTGGCTCTCGCCCGGGCTTCGCGAAACGGTGGACACGCCGGACATCCTGAAGGCATCCGGCATCGATTATCTTTGCGACTGGGTGGTCGATGACCGCCCGGCATGGATGACGACGATGGGCGGTCCGCTGGTCGCCATGCCCTACAATCTCGAAGTCAACGACTCCATCATTTACGCTGTCGAGCGTCATGCGACCGGCGAAATGGCAAAGCGCCTCGAATTCACGTTCGAGCGCTTCCTCAAGGAGAGCCAGGACAGCGCGATCGTTCTGGCGATCGGCCTGCATCCGCATCTGATCTCGGTGCCGCATCGTATCCACGAACTCGACCGCATGCTCGACCTGCTGTCGCGTTCGAGCGAGGTCGGCTTCTTCACCGGCAGCGAACTCGCTGACTGGTATATGGCCGCGGTGCCAGCGGGGTCGTGACATGGATCTGAATCTCAAGGGACAGACGGTTCTGATCACCGGCGGATCCAAAGGCATTGGCTTTTCGACGGCTGAGCGTTTCGCACGGGAGGGCGCCAAGGTCATCATGACCGGCCGCGATGCATCGCGGCTCGCCACGGCCAAGCAGGATCTGGAAAGCCAGACCGGTGGCGCCTGCGATGTGTTCGCGGGCGACCTGTCGACGCCGGAGGAGCGCGAGCGACTGTTCAAGGCGCATCCCGATATCGATGTGCTGGTGAACAATGCCGGCGCGATTCCCGGCGGCAACCTGATCGATCTTCCGCTTCAGACGTGGATCGACTCCTGGCAGCTCAAGGTCTTCGGCTACATCCATTTGATGCAGCTCTATCTCGGTCGGATGCAGGAGCGGCGGGCCGGCGTGATCGTCAACATCATCGGCATGGCCGGGCAGGCGCCGCGCTGGGATTACATCTGCGGGTCGACGGCAAATGCCGGACTGATTGCGCTGACCCAGGCGGCGGGCGCCAAGAGCGTCGACTGGAATGTGCGGGTGTTCGGAATCAATCCCGCGCCGACGCGGACCGACCGCATCGAGGCACTTGGACGCAAGAAAGCCAAGGATCTGTTTGGCGATGAAAATCGCTGGTTGGAGACCCTGAAGGGGTTGCCTTTCGGGCGTCCCACCGAGCCCGCCGAGATCGCCGATCTTACCGTCATGCTTGCGTCGCCGCGCGCTGCCTATCTCAGCGGTGTCGTGGTCGATGTCGATGGCGGCCACATGTACAAGGGATAGGAATGCAGATTGTTGAACGTGTGAAGGACGGCTGGCGCGGCCGCTTCTATGAAGACTTCAATATTGGCGACATTTACAAGCATACGCTTGGGCGCACCGTCACCGCGACCGACAATGCGTGGTTCACGCTGCTGACGCAGAATACCGCACCGCTGCATTTCGATGCGAATTATGCCAGTCATACGGCCTATGGCCGCCCCCTGGTGAACTCGTGTTTCACCATTGCGCTCGTCACCGGCCAGTCCGTTTCTGACATCTCGCAAAACGTGTTCGCCAATCTCGGTTGGGACGAGGTGAAGATGCCGCATCCCCTGTACGAAGGGGATACGGTGTACAGTGAGAGCGAAGTTCTGGATCTGCGCGAATCTGCGTCGCGTCCCGAGGTCGGGATCGTGACAGTCAAAACCATCGCTACAACCAGACCGGTGATGTCATCATCTCATTCAAGCGCACGCTGCTGGTCTATCGGCGTGGTCAGGGGCCATCAGGCAAGCATCGTCCTGAGCCCAGACTGAAGACGTGAGGACGGCATGCGCGATGGCGAATTCGCGAATGGCGAAACCTGCTTCTGCGAAATTCTGATTCCGGTTTTTGGATCCGGTTTTCTAACATCGAATACGGGCAAGGGGATTTGACGTGGTTGACGCTCTTGGATTTCGCAAGAAGATTGGCATTGTCGTCCCGTCGACCAACACGATTGTCGGACCCGAAAGTGAAGCCTTGCGTCCGCGCGGCGTCACCAATCACGTCGGCAGGTTAACCATCCAGCAGGCGCCCATCGAAGCGTCGGAGCAAGGCTATCTTGCACATGTCCAGCGCATGCGGGATGGCATCGGGCCAGCCATCGACCAGGTCATGACCTGTGCGCCCGATCACGTCATCATGAGTGTCGCGATCGAAGCGTTCACCGGCGGCGTGAAGGGCGCCGACACGCTGCAGCAGGAATTGGCCAAGCGCGCCGGTGTCGGCATTTCGATGGGCTCGACCGCAGCGGTCGCAGCGCTGAACAAGTTTGGAGCAAAGCGCATCGCAGTGCTCACGCCGCATCAGCCGAAGGGCGATGAAACCGTTCGTTCCTATCTTGAGGAAGCAGGCTTCGACGTCGTTCGGTTGAAGGGCCTGAAATGCGCATCGCCATTCGCGATTGCCGAATTGCAACCGGAAACCATCCGACAGGAACTCGTGGCGCTCAATGGCGACGACATCGATGCCATCCTGCAAGTGGGCACAAATCTTGCTGGTGGCGACGTCGCGGCGCAAGCCGAACTGTGGTTCGGCAAGCCGGTGCTGGCGATGAATGTGGTCACCTATTGGGACGCATTGCGTCGTTGCGGCAGCGAAGACCGCATCTATGGCCGCGGCCGTGTGCTTGAGGAAATCTCATCGTTATGTCGGACCAGCGGGTCATCATTGTGGGAGCAGGGCCGACCGGGCTGACTGCGGCGCTGTTTCTGGTGAACGCTGGCATTCCTGTGATCGTGCTGGAAAGCCGCAAGGCGCTTTACGAGGACCCTCGTGCGGCCACCTTCCATCCGCCGACACTGGAGATGTACGCCGAAACCGGCGTCACCCAGCGACTGCATGATCTCGGCATTCTCTGCCCGAAATGGCAGTTCCGCGGCCGCGATGAAGGGCTGGTTGCAGAGTTCGATCTGGGACTGCTTTCAAACGTCACGCGTTACCCCTACCGGCTGCAATGCGAACAGCACAAGCTGGTAGCCATTCTGACGGAAGCGTTGGCGGGGCGGCCAGGCTTCGCACTGCACTTTGATGCGACCGTCGATCATGTGAGCCAGACGGACGATGGCGTCACTGTCACGACAACGAGCGGCGAGTCCTATCATGGCGCCTACGTCATCGGCGCGGATGGCGGTCGCAGCGTCGTGCGGAAATCGCAGGGCATCGATTTCGAGGGCTTCACCTACGAGGAGCGATTCCTTGTGGTGACGACTTCATTCGACTTCGAAACCAAGGGCTTTGCCTTTAGCTGCTACGTTTCTGATCCGCGCGAATGGTGCGCGTTGTTCAAGGTGCCGGGCGCCGGTCCGCCGGGGATCTGGCGTGTGGTGTTTCCGACGCCGTCACAGGCGGAGGCCGCCGACCTTCTCGATCATGCAAACGCGCAGCAGCGATTGCAGGGCTTCATCCCGTCCGAGGCGCCCTACGACATTATCCATACCAATCTCTACACTGTTCATCAGCGCGGTGCGGCAACATACCGGAAGGATCGCGCGCTGCTCGCCGGTGATGCCGCGCATGTCAATAATCCGCTGGGTGGCATGGGCATGAATTTCGGCATCCACGATGCCGTAAGCCTTGCCCAGAAACTCGCTCGCGTTCTGAACGGCGAGAGCGGCGAACTCCTGAATGTTTACGACCGGCAACGGCGTCACGTCGCCAACGCATTTCTGCAGGCGATGACCATCCAGAACAAGCGTGTTCTGGAGGAGAAAGACCCAACTGTTCGGTTACAGAGACTGTCGGAAATGCGTGAAATTGCGTCCGATCCGGACCGATCACGCGCGTTTCTGATGCAGACCGCCATGTTCAATGGTCTGCGGGCCGCCGCGGAGGTGTCCTAGCCGAACTGACTTCACATTTCACAACGATGGGTTCCCGGGTTTCAGCCTGCCGTGCGTGAGTGCGCCTTGAATGAATGGAGCGACACATGACGACACGACGGAATTTTATGAAGTCGGTGGCAGCCGCATCGCTGCTTGCTGCCGCACCACACCGAGCCTTTGCCAGTAAATGGCCAGAGAAGCCGGTCAAGATACTTTGTCCATTTGCCCCTGGCGGCAACACCGACGGCATCGCGCGACTGATGGCTCAGCATCTGAGCGAAAAATTCGGACAGCAATTCTTTGTCGAGAACCGCACCGGTGCCGGCGGTGCTCTTGCGGCGGAAGCGACCGCAAAAGCCGATCCCGATGGTTATACATTGATGGTGTCGGCGCTGGCGCAGCTTGCCATCTTCCCGGCCATGCGCCCAACGGGTTACAACCCGATGACCGACTTCACGCCGATCAGCAACATTGCAACCAATCCGTTCATGCTGGTGGTCAATCCTTCTTTCGAGCCCAAGACACTCCAGGAGTTTGTGGCCTATGTGAAGGAGCGGCCGGGCAAGATCGTCTATGCCTCCGGCGGTCCCGGCAGTGTCGGTCATCTCACGATGGTGCTGTTCCTTCAGCGCGCAGGCCTCGACATGGTGCATGCCCCATACAAGGGCGGTGCGCCGGCCATGGCGGACGTCGTCGCCGGCCATGTTCCGGTGTATTTCGGAAATCTGTCGGAAGGTCTGCCGCATATGGGTGGAGGTGTGCGGCCACTCGCGGTATCGGGACCGACGCGTGCCGCAAAAGCGCCGAATGTCCCGACTGTTGCCGAAAGCGGATACCCGGGCTTCAAGACGGAAACCTGGAACGGCCTGATCGGACCAGCCAAACTGCCAGCACCCGTCGTCGAACTGCTTGCGAACGAAGTGCGCGTCGCGTTGAAGGATCCGAAGATTCTGGAACGTCTGGATAGCTATGGCGTGGACCCGATCGGATCGACACCTTCGGAATTCAAGGCAACAATTGAGGCGGACGTCTCGCAATGGTCCAAGGCGGTGAAGGCCGCGAATATCAAGCTGTGAAGGCGGATGGTTGCGGTTTGCCTGGCAGACCTTCACGGCATGCCCGTGGAGGTTCACTGCAGCGCGTAATCGGTGACCTTTCGGATTACTATGTCGGCATGGACGAGATTGCGGGCAACGGCGCTGCGCTTGAAAGCTGAATGAACGGCCCGGTGCTCCGCCTATTCAGCTGAATGGCCGAGTAAGTCGGCTCCTCATCTTTCATCAGCGGCAATGTAGTAGCCGCTAACGATCTTCTCGATCGGAGCAGTACGGTTCGTCGCCACCGTTCAAATGCGTGCCTTGAAT
>JAEYVN010000181.1 GCA_023431725.1 Pseudomonadota bacterium | reverse complement strand
GCCCGTCAAGGTTTCGGTGCCGGCCGTCAGCGTCAGCCCGCCAGTGCCGGTGATGGTGCCGCCAAAGGTGCCTGACGCATTCGACAGCGTCAGGGTGTTGGCGCCGAGCACGACGGCGGCGGGGTCTCCATTGATGAACGAGACTTCGGCCAACGACTTGATGGTTACGCCAGGCGTCGTCGAATTGGAAATATCGAACGTCGCGCCCGTCCACAGGTTCACGCCACTCGAAGCCGCGATGCTCCCGGCACCGCTCAGCGCCAGCGTGCCGCCATTGATGGTGGTTGCGCCCGTATAGCCGTTGGTCCCGGTCAAGGTTTCGGTGCCATCCACAACCGTCAGCCCGCCAGTGCCGTTGATGGTGCCGCCAAAGGTGCCTGACGCGTTCCGCAACGTCAGGGTGTTGGTGCCGAGAGTGACGGTTCCTCCCGTGCCGGCCAACGTTTCGATGGACGCGCCCGCCCCCGTCGAAGAGGAAATATCGAACGTCCCACCCGTCGTCAGGTCCACGCCACTCGAAGCCGCGATGGAGCCGGCGCCGCTTAGCGCGAGCGTGCTGCCAGATGCGATCGTCGTGTCGCCCCAATAGCCATTGATGCCAGTGAGCGTCAGCTTGCCCGATCCGCTCTGAACAAGCGCACCGGTGCCGCCGATGGGATTGGACAGGGTGACGTCGATAGATTGATTGAACGTCACGCTGCCGGTGACGTTCATGTTGCCGATCAGCCCCCAGCCGGCCTGAAGCGTTAATGTGTTGTTGCCGCCCGTAAAGTTTATGGCATTTCCGCCCGCGATCGTTCCGCTGTTGATGATCGTCAGATTGGCGCCGACCACCCCGGCCCCTTGGCTGCCAGCCTGGCCTGCTTCACCAAAGGTGTTGCCGAACTCACCGAGGCCGCCAGTGATTTCTCCCCTGGAGCCACTCCCCCCCGCACCACCATTTCCGCCCGTAATCGTACCGCTGTTGGTAAGAACCGCGCCCGGTACCGTGAACTCGATGCCGTTCCCGCCATCACCGCCGTCGCCGCCCCATCCCCCAAACATGCCGCTGCCGCCGGCGCCGCCGTTACCGGCGGTGATGGACGAGGTGTTGGTGAAGACCGAGCCGCCGGTTACCAAAAGTCCGGTGCCGCCTTCGCCGCCGCCGCCGCCGCTGCCGGCCCAGCCCGTGGCGGGAAAAAGCACAATTGTGGCGCCGTCCCCGCCACTACCGCCAGATCCCCCGGACAGCGGTGTGCTGATCGAAACAGAACCTGCACTGACTTGACCGATACCGCCGCCGCCACCGCCGCCGCCACCGCCGCTGCCCGCGCCCACGCCACTCGAGGCGCCCGCGCCACCGGCGGACCCAACAGCGCCACCTGCGCCGCCTGCGCCACCGGGACCCAGAGAGTTTGCGCCGCCAGCTTGGCCCGCGCCACCGGCTTCGCCGGCTGCGCCTCCGTCCCCACCTTTGCCGCCCTCTTTAGGGTTAGTGAGCCGGGGGTTATCGCTATTGGCCCAGGTGCCGCCCGCGCCACCATCAGCCGACGCAGGCGTCGCAAGCAACCCGCCAGTGAGCGCGAGGCCCAGCGCCCCGGCGCGCCAGAGGCTTACCAGCGCGGTGCTGTTCAACAGCGACTTTGTTGAAGGTAAGTATCGCCGGGCGTGAACGCGTCCGATCTTCTCAGCCCCAAACGTCACCACGCCCTCCTCCAAAAACACGGCGGAGGTCCAAAACAGCGACTTGTTGAAAGTGCGTATCGCCGGGCGTGAACCCGTCCGATCTTCTCAGCCCCAAACGTCACCACGCCCACCGCCAAAAACACGGCGTAGGTCGAACGACGACATTATGTTTTTGAGTTCAAGCGCAAATTGACGCTGCGCAATAGATTGAGACGCTGTAGCAATAGATTGATCTCCATTGTCAAAATCCGCCTGGAGTTCACCTTCACGCTGCGCCAAAAGGGTGAGGGGTTGCGTCAACAGTTGATCTCCGGTGTCAATTTCATTTGGGGCAGCGCCATGGGGGGCAGCGCCATGGGCAAAATCAGCGCCAACGATTCGCCAGCGACCACTGCGGAGCCGCCTGTGACGGACAAGGGCGACGGCGGCTCGTCGCCCAAGCTGCGAGGTCTGGACAACAATCCTCAAGGGGCATTTCTGGCAAGCGTTTCGCGACACCGTCGCGCACATCTACACGCTGACGCTGCCGGACCCGTCCGAAGAAGTACGCTTCACCGTCTCCAGCCGCACCTACCCTACACCCCGCGCGATCCTGATGCGCTCCCAGGGCACGGCGCGCAGCCCTGATCAGCTACTGATCGCACACGCGAGTGTCCTGCCATCCGGGTCGCACGGCGCATCACGAGCTTCGGTGTCATCGAGACCTTCGCCGATGTGATGCTCAGAAAGGGTATCCCCACTCACATTCGTTCCGACAACGGGCCGGAAATGACCGCCAGGGTTGTCAGGGACTGGCTGGCTCAGATCGGATCGAAGACCTTGTTCATCGCGCCTGATATTGCGAAAGCTTCAATGGCAAGCTTCGCGACGAACTGCTTAACGGCGAATATTTTACAGCCTGAAGGAGGCGCGGATCGTCATCGAGCAATGGCGCCATCACCATAATCACAAACGTCCGCACTCATCGCTCTCCCGCGCCTGTGGTCTACAGCGACAAGCAACTCGAAATGGAGATCGCGATGCAATAAGCTCTCATCGCGCCTGGACTAGAACCCCGGTCGGGTCATATCAATGAGACATCCCTCATTCTGAGATGTCGATCAGCGAATTCTGCAAAATCAATGGGTTAAGCTGGATATGGTAGCGAGGGAGGGACTCGAACCCCCGACACAAGGATTATGATGCCTCAAATCAAGAACTTGAGAGGCCTTTTAGTCGATTTTTCAGCCAAAACTTGATGTTTTCGACCCCTTTTTTGGTTATGGAGGCTCGCAGACGTTCGAATTTCAAAGCAATTGGTTGTACGAGGGTTGTACGAACTCCATGGCGACGGTGCGGATCGAGCTTACCAATGACGTTCTCAAGAAGGCCAGGGCAGAAGCAGCGGCCGGCGATATCGCACTAAAGGACTACTCTTGCTCCAAGGTGACAGGCCTCGTTCTCCGCATTCGCGGCGGATCAATTTCATGGCTGCTCAGAACAAAGAAAAACTCCATCAAACTTGGCTCGCCTCCTGACATGGGCGTGCGCGAGGCACGCGAAGCGGCTGACAAGCGCCGGCTTGCTCCCGAACCCGCCCCCGCGACATCGGTAACCGTCGAGCAAAGGCGCGGCTGGACCTGGAATCAAGCTGCTGCAGCATATATCGAACACATCTCGGACATCCGGATCGTTGGCGGCCGCGAGCGCACCCCCTCCGAGCACACCAAGATCGACGCCGAGCGTGCATTCAATCGAGCTCCATTCCAGGTTTGGAAGGAGATGCTCGTGACCGAATTGACCCCTCGGCACTTGTCCTCAGCGGTTCGAGAGATCCGCCGTGACGTCTCTTATCGGCAGGCAGAGAAAGCACTCGCCTATGTGAGATCGGCATTGTCGTGGACGTTCAACGACAAAGGCGAAGAATCTGGACTGGATGCGCTCGATAGTCTCTGGTGGCATTCAATAAAGATGCCGCAGCCGGCCGGCGATGAGGCGCGAGAGATAGCTGCGAAAAAACGTCCAACGTCCAATCCGGAATTCGGCATAGCACACGTCGCACAGGTCCTTAAGATCCATGAGGAATTCTGCCATGGGCGCATCGGTCGCGACAAAATTAGCCCCGGCATTCGATGGGGGTTGTGGTGGGACCTACTCACGGTCAATAGGTCTGGCGCATCCACACAACTGCGTATCGACGACATACGATGGTCTGACGATCACGTTCCTGACGACTGGGGCCTTGTTAGGTGGCCAGCCGAAATTATGAAGGGCAAACGAGATTTTTGGCTGCCCATTCCCCCTTTGGGCATCCATGTTCTCCGCAACGTCACCCGCGATTGGACACAGGCGGTTCAGTTCGGCGGAACGAACGGCAACCGGAAAACTTCCTGGGCTTTCCCATCAACGCGGAGGATTGGTCGGGATCTCGACAATACAGACATCGTCGTTACCGCGTCGGGATTATCGACTCATCTTGCGAACATGAGAGGAAAGCGCCAAGCCGGCCATCGGAATCATCTTGAAGGAATTCCGAGATTCTCGCTTCACACCGTGCGCGGAGCGGCCTCCACGCACATCATGAACAGACTTGGCGGCACTCCCGGGGCAGCGTCTGCGCTGTTGGCGCACGTGCTACCCGGCGACAACGACCCCAAGATCGACGCAATAAGCCCCACCACCGCAGCGTTTTATTCGCATGCGCAACGGATCCCGTTGAAGCTTGAGGCCATGAGGGCGTGGTCCGAGGCGCTTCTTTGTGAATACTCCAAAATCGGCGGAATTTATCCGTCTTGAGGTTCCCGCTCGGTACTTCTTGGCCACATGACCGACAAAGCTACCG
>JAEYVN010000158.1 GCA_023431725.1 Pseudomonadota bacterium | reverse complement strand
CGCGTAATGCTGGGCTGTCTCGGCCATGGGCATCTCCATCACCGGGAGAGATAGGCACATCGATCCGAAAAACGACCTGATTTCTGCTCAGAGGTAAGTTCGGGACGGGAAAATGTCCGCGCTGCAGCACTTATCGATACCCGAAATGAAAAACGGCCGGAACAACGCCCGGCCATTTTCATTACGGATTTTTCGAAACTATGGGTCCGCGTTTCGCGCGCCTCAAAACTCCGCCCAGTCGTCGTCGATGGCCACCGCGGCAGCGGCACCGCCCCGAGAGGCAATAGCACGTTTCGTCGGCTGCCGAATCGGGGCTGACGGCTTGGCTGTCATCGGAGCATTTGGCTTCATCCGGACGAGCGGCGACTGAATGGGCGCAGCCAAGGGGGCCTCCCGATCGTCGCCGACCTTGAAGAAGCCCATGCGCTCACGCATCGCGGTCTGCTGTTCTTCCAGCGTCTTGGCCGTCGCGGCATTCTGCTCGACCAGCGCCGAATTCTGCTGCGTGACTTCGTCCATCTGAACCAGCGCTTTGGTGACCTGATCGAGGCCCGTCGCCTGCTCGCCGCTGGCACTGGCGATTTCGGAGATGATCCCGGCAACCTCCTTGATCGACTCAACGATCTTGCCAAGCGAGGTGCCGGCACGATTGACGAGGCCGACGCCTTCGTTGACCTGCATGGAGCTGTTCACGATCAGATCCTTGATATCCTTGGCCGCCTGCGACGAGCGCTGAGCAAGGCTGCGAACTTCCGATGCGACCACCGCAAAGCCACGACCAGCTTCGCCGGCGCGCGCCGCCTCCACCGCCGCATTAAGCGCGAGCAGATTCGTCTGACGTGCGATTTCGTCGATCACCGAGATGATGTCCGAAATCTTGCGTGACGATTCCTCGATGCGCGCCATCGCCGACACCGCTTCCGACACCACCTGACCGCCCTGGTCGGCGACCTGATGCGTCGTTTGCGTCAACGCGTTGGCGTGTTGTGCGTTTTGGGCGTTCTGCTTCACCGTCGTCGATATCTGCTCCATCGAGGCAGAGGTCTCTTCGAGGCTGGCGGCCTGCTCTTCGGTCCGCTGCGACAGGTCAGACGTTGCAGCGGAAATTTCCGCGGCCGCATTCGATACTTCGCCGGTGGCCAGAGCAATCGCCTGGATCGTCGCTTGCAGGCGCTCCATCGCCATGTTGAAGTCGTCCTTGATCTGTCGATAGGAGTCACTGAAGCCGTCGTTCAGCCGGACCGTGAGATCGCCCTCCGACAAACGGCCCAGGCCATCGCCCAGCATGCGCATCGCCCGGGCCTGCTCATCCGCGGTCCGCGCCCGCTCTTCTGCGGCCTGTGCCTGCATTTCCGCTTCGACTTTCTGTCGCTTCAGTGTCTCGTCTGCTTCCGCGCGTGCCTTTTCCAGCGCAAGCACCTTGAAGCGTTCAACCGAATTGGCGACATCGCCGATCTCGTCCTTGCGATCGAGGCCCGGCAGCACCACCGAGAAATCGCCTTCCGCGAGCTTCAGCATCGCGCCCTGAATGTTGCGAAGCGGGCCCGTCACGCGGCGTGTCACCACCAGCATCATGACGGCAACGAACACCAATGACGCCAACAGCAACACCGCCATGATCGCAAGATGCCGAAGCGCCTCGGCAGCTTTCTTCTGCGCATGATCCGTCGCAATATCGAGTGCAGCTTCTGCGACACCCAGCAGGGATCCGAGTCGAGCAACCGACATCGGCGTCCATTCTTCGGCGGTCACTCCGGCCTTTTCTCCGGCAACGACCGCCCTGAACACCTTCAGCCGCAATTCATCGAACTTCGGATCGAAGTATTCCTTCTTCGCCCGATCTACAGCCGACGCGAATTCCGGCGGCAAATTCAACCCGGAAGCCGTGGTTTCAAGCGCTTCCCAGGCCGAGTCGGTTCGACCCAGATTCTTCTGATAGACGAGCATCGGCTCGGGCGGAAGTTTCAAGCCACCGAGCCCGTTCGAAATCATCACCTGCGCATCGCCGGCGCTGTTGCGCGCAATCCAGGCCAATTGCTTGATCGACAGCAATTGATCGGTCAGGCCGTCGTTGAGCTTCACCATATTGGTGAGTTGTTCCGACAGCTTGTCGAATGCATCGAGCAACCGCGTCGTTTCGGCATTGTATTCCTGCGGCAATCCGGCCCGGCGCGAGGCTTTCGGCTGCGTTACCGCGCGCGCGCTTTCTTCATGTAGTGTCGCCAGCTTGTTTACGGAGGCAACGATTGCCGGATACGTGGCGTCCTTATTGGGGAAATCGAATTTTTCCAACGCGGCCATGGCCGGTTTCAACGCAGCCAGTTCGGCGGCCCGCACGTCCTGCGTCTGCTTTGAAAGCGATGTGAGCTGCCTCTCGCCATTCAAGTCCCGCAAAGTCGTCGAGCGATCGACACGCATGTTATGCAAGACCGCAAAGAGATCGCGGGAAATATCGATAACCGTCGCACTGCGAGTCGCGGCCCGATATTGATCCCATGAAGTCCACACGCCCTGTGCGAGCATGACGATCACGGCGGCCCCGAGCAGCCCAATCACGGACTTTAGCAACGCACCGACCGACAGTTTCTTCAGCATTGAGGCAGCCTCATTCAACCCAAGGGCCCGAGGCTTAATCGCAAGTTGTAAACATGCGGTAATTTGAGGAAGGACCGGCAGCCAGCCTTCTCAATCAACAAGACAATGCTGTGAAAGCATCCGCGTGTTACACGCACAAACATTCAGCCATGCTGCTGCACGGTCACAACTAGAACAGATCGAAATATTCCTTCTGCTCCCAGCGCGTCACGTCGGATGCATCGGCGCGCTCCTCAGTCCGATAGCGCGCGATCTCCGCATCCTTGATACGCAGATAATAATCGATAAATCCATCGCCGAAGACGCCACGGAAACACGTGTTGGTCCGGAGCGCATCCAGCGCTTCGCCGAGATTCCTTGGCATCGACTCCGCCTGCGTTTCATAAGGCGTATCGGCGGAAGGACCCGGATCGATGTTTCGTGCAACTCCATCGAGACCGGCTGCAATCTGCGACGCGATGTAGAGATACGGATTGGCCGCCGGCTCGCCGATACGGTTTTCGATATGCGAAGCCGGATCGCCGGGGCTGCCGATGACCCGCACCATGGCGCCGCGATTATCCTGTCCCCAGATGACCCGGTCCGGCGCCAGGGCGTATGCGCGGTAGCGCTTGTAGCCGTTGAGCGTCGGTGTCGCGAAGGCGGCGCTGGCCCTTGCATTGGCGAGCAGGCCGCCGAGCCACGACCGTCCCAACGGCGATAAGACATTCTCGC
>JAEYVN010000138.1 GCA_023431725.1 Pseudomonadota bacterium | reverse complement strand
CCCTTCGACATTGCGCTGGGCCGTAATCGCTTCCACGCTGTAACGGTCGGGTTCACGCAGCAGCAGATCGATCGTGCTTGTGCCGATTGATCCGGTCGCACCGAGAATGCTCACGCTGCGGATCGCTGCAGCCTTGGCGTTGCTTCGTTTCAAAGATGTTGTTGTCGCCATTGATTACCAAACAAGAAGCGCGCTGCCCGGCGCGTCAAGGCCGCCGCGAGCGACACCCCAAAGCGCCGCGACAGTCACGGCAAAAATGAAACCATCGAGCCGGTCCATGACGCCGCCATGTCCCGGTATCAGTCCACTGGAGTCCTTGGCGTCGAAGCGCCTCTTCAGCCAGGATTCGAAGATATCGCCGGCCTGTGATGCAACAGATAGCACCAGCGCAAGCACGCCGATCATGACGAGATTGGTTGTTGCAACAAACAGCGAAACCACGCCGATGGCTGCGGCAATCGCCACGAGTGTCCCGCCGATGGCTCCCGACCATGTCTTCTTGGGACTGATCGACGGAGCGAGTTTGGGGCCTCCGAAAGTCCGACCGGAGAAATAGCCGCCGATATCCGAGCCCCACACGACGGCAAAAAGCATCAGGATGGCGGCGAACCCGTATACGGCATCGGCGCGGATCGTCACCGCCGCCAAAAGGATTGCGCTGGAATAGACAATGCCGCCGGCAACGAACGGCGACTGACGGCCGGATGTGACAACTGCTGCCAGCACGCCAAGCGCAACGACCATGATCGCAATGGACAAGTGTCCAGCTTCCAGCAGGACAGCCTGCAGGATCAATGCGCAAACACCTGTCGCCAGAACGACGTGGCGGCCCCCCGGATCAACAAGACCAACCCACTCCCACCAGATGGCGATCGCCGCCGCGAGCCAGAAGATGGTGAAATACCATTGGCCGAGATAGGCGGCGCCGATAGCAAGCGGTGCCAGGATCGCCGCCGAAAGGATGCGAAGCCACAGATTGCGCGCCGACGGCGTGCTTGTTGTCTCCGGCAAGGGCATTGCGGGTCCGTGGCCGGGCATCGTCATGATCCCGCGGCGGCCAATCCACCGAAGCGCCGTTCGCGACGTGAATACTCGGAGATTGCCTGTTCGAACGCGGCACGATCGAAATCCGGCCAGAAGGTCGGCACGAATACCAGTTCGCTATAAGCCGATTGCCAGAGCAGGAAATTGGACAGCCGCTGCTCGCCACTGGTGCGAATGATGAGATCCGGATCGGGAAGATCCGGAACATCCATGAAGGCGGACAGACGATCCGCCGTAATGTCAGATGCGGCCAGGCGGCCAGCGACGACTTCGTCGGCCAGACGCCGAGCGGCGCGTGCGATTTCCTGCCGCGCTCCGTAATTGAAGGCGACCACGACGGTCAGGCCGTCGTTATTGCGTGTCGTCTGCTCTGCCTCGTCCAGCAGATTGCGAACATCACCCTCAAGGCCCGCGCGATCACCGATGATCCGCACCTTCACGTTGTTGCTGTGAAGTTCGGCAAGATCGTTGCGGATGAAGCGGCGCAGTAAACCGAGAAGATCAAGAATCTCGGATTTTGGACGCGACCAATTCTCCGAGCTGAAGGCGAAGATGGTGAGGATGTCGATGCCCAGATCGCCGGCCGTTCGGACCGTGCGACGCAAGGCTTCAACGCCACGGCGATGCCCTTCGGCACGGGGCAAGCCACGCGCCGCCGCCCAGCGGCCATTGCCATCCATGATGATGGCAACGTGACGGGGGATCTCGTAATCGGAAGTCCCGTCCAATGAAACCTTTGGCATCGACATCAAAAGGATCCGTTCGCGCCTGAGGCGGGCGAAATTTAGACCGTCAGGATTTCTTTTTCCTTATGCGCCAGCATCTGGTCGACTTCCTGGACCATCTGATCGGTCGCCTTCTGGATGTCGGCCGAATAGCGCTCGTGATCGTCCTTGCTGATCTCGTGGTCTTTTTCGAGTTTTTTCAGAACGTCGATGCCATCGCGGCGAACATGGCGCACGGCAACCTTGGCCGCCTCGGCGTATTTGTGCGCGACCTTCACCAGTTCCTTGCGGCGCTCTTCATTCAGCTCTGGAATACGCAGGCGGATCACCTGCCCTTCGGTCTGCGGATTGAGACCAAGATTGGAGGCGGTAATGGCCTTTTCGACGGCATGGACCATTGACCGGTCCCAAACCTGAACGCTCAGCAGCCGGGCTTCAGGCACGCTGACGGTTGCGACCTGCGACAGCGGCATATGCGTGCCGTATGCCTCGACCTGAACCGGTTCAAGAAGGTTGGCACTCGCACGGCCGGTCCGCAGACCGGAGAGCTCCTGCTTCAATACGCCAAGTGCGCCCTGCATGCGGCGCTTCAGGTCGTTGATATCGTGCGTCGTTGTTGCCATCTCGCTGCTCTCTTGAACTCAGCCGGAATTCCAAACTGCATGTTGCCATCAAGCCGCCTCGCCGAATCTGCGAGGCACTTCACTCGGCAACGATGGTCGCGCGGCCCTTTCCGCGCAAGACGGCCTCGATCGCGCCCGGCTCGCGGATCGAAAAGACGATGATAGGCATAGCATTTTCGCGGGCAAGCGCGAACGCTGTGGTATCCATCACCTTCAGGTTGCGCGCGATGGCCTCCTGAGGGCTCAGCCGGTCGAATCGGACCGCCGCCTTGTCCTTCTTCGGGTCGGCACTGTAGACGCCATCCACATTGGTGGCCTTGAGGACGGCATTGCAGTCGAGTTCGGCTGCACGCAGAACCGCCGTTGTGTCGGTCGTGAAGAACGGGTTGCCTGTTCCGCCGGCGAGGATGACCACCTTGCCCTCGCCGATCAGGTCGAGGGCGCGCTGCCGCGAGAATTGATCGCAGATGGACGGCATCGGAACCGCCGACAACGTTCGGGCGGGCACGCCGTTGCGGGTGATGGCAGCCTCGAGCACGAGGCTGTTCATCACCGTCGCGAGCATACCCATGGTATCGCCCGTAGGACGCGACACGCCGCGTCCCGAGACTTCGACACCGCGAAAGATATTGCCGCCACCGACGACAATACCAATTTCGACGCCGGCGCGATGGGCGGCCACGATATCAGCCGCAATTGCTTCGACGATCGACTGGTCGACGCCGAAACCGGCAGAACCGGCCAGAGCCTCGCCCGAAAGCTTGACGATCACACGTCCATAGACCGCTTCGGCCATGCAGCGACCGTCCTTGCTCTCGCGTTCGATTCAGTTGGTTCCTGCTGCCGCTGCGACTTCCGCAGCGAAGTCCGATTCCTGCTTCTCGATGCCTTCGCCGAGCGCATAGCGTACAAAGCCGACAACCTTGATCGGCGCGCCGACCTTGCCTTCGGCTGCCTTCACAGCCTGAGCAACGGTCTTGTCGCTTTCGTGGATGAACGGCTGATCCAGCAGGCAGACTTCCTTGAAGTAGGTCTTCAGGCCGGATTCGACGATCTTCTCGACCACATTGTCCGGCTTGCCCTGCGCCTTGGCCTTCTCGGCCAGCACGCCCTTTTCGCGGGCAATCACATCGGCCGGAACGCCAGCGGGATCGACGGCAACCGGGTTCGCGGCAGCGACATGCATCGCGACCAGCCGACCGAACGCCGACAATTCCTGAACATTGCCTGCCGATTCGAGCGCGACCATCACACCGATCTTGCCAAGGCCTTCCGACACCGAGTTGTGCATATAGGTGCCGATCACGCCCTGGTTGACCGAGAGCGCAGCCGTGCGGCGCAGAGACATATTCTCGCCGATCGTGGCGATCGCCGACGCAATCGCCTCCTCGACCGTCATGCTGCCGACCTTGGCGGCCTTCAGCTTTTCGAGATCGCCGCCGGTATGCAGGGCGGCGTCGGCGATCAGTTTCACAAGACCCTGGAAGTGGTCGTTGCGAGCCACGAAATCGGTCTCGGCATTGACTTCGACGATGGCGCCATTTTGTGGGGCCGTGCTGACGCCGACAAGACCTTCAGCCGCGACGCGGCCGGCCTTCTTGGCGGCCTTGGCGAGGCCCTTCTTGCGCAGCCAATCGACCGCCGCCTCGACGTCGCCGTTGGTCTCTTTGAGGGCCGCTTTGCAGTCCATCATGCCCGCGCCGGTCTGCTCACGCAGGTCCTTCACGAGCGAAGCGGTGATTTCTGCCATGTCTATCAAACCCGAAATATGTGTGGCGGCGCGGGATTGGCCCCGCGCCGGAGAGATTACTCCGCCTCGGCGGTAAAGCCCTTGGCCTTGGCAACCCACTGGTCGGCGCGACCCGGCAGGCCAACGCTTTCACCAAGCTTATGGGCCGCATCGTGCGACAGATCCGCAATCTGCCAGTAGTGGAACACGCCCAGATCGTTGAGCTGCTTTTCGATCGCGGGCGATACGCCCGGCAGCTTCTTCAGATCGTCGGCAACGCCGCGCGGCCCAGGCAGAGCCTCGTAGGCCGAACCATTGGTCTTGGCCGGGAGATCTTCCATGATCGGCTCGGCGGCCGCACCGATATCGACACCGCGCTCGCCCTGCGAGCGGGAAATACCATCAATGGCAGCGCGGGCGATCAGGTCGCAATAGAGCGAAATGGCACGGCTGGCGTCGTCATTGCCCGGAACCGGGAACGTGATGCCGGCCGGATCGCAATTGGTATCGACGATCGCCGCGACCGGAATGTTCAGACGCTGCGCTTCCTTGATCGCGATGTCTTCCTTGTTCGTGTCGATCACGAACAGCATGTCGGGCACGCCGCCCATGTCCTTGATGCCGCCGAGCGAGCGGTCGAGCTTGTCGCGCTCGCGCTGCAGATCGAGGCGTTCCTTCTTGGTGTAGCCCTGTGCCTCGTTGGACGAGAGCATTTCATCGAGCTTGCGCAG
>JAEYVN010000103.1 GCA_023431725.1 Pseudomonadota bacterium | reverse complement strand
CAGCAGGACGATCAAAACAGTGGTCAGCAGCACCACCGCGCCGATGAACAGCATCGTCAATCCTGACTCTGCCACCGTGCGCACAAAGGGTTGGCCGGCATTGATGCCGACGGCCGCGAGGAAGATGGCCAGACCGTAATTGCGCAGAACGATATTGGCCGGCAGCGGCATCGTCCATAGCAGAGGCCCGGTGCGCCTGAGTTTCCCGAGAATGAGCGCCACGATCAGCGGGCCGCCGCCGATGCCAAGTGTCACCGTGCCGACTCCGGGAATCGGAATTGGAATGAGCCCGAGCAGGATGCCGAGCGCCATGCCGATGCCCAGCGAGACATAGCTGAACTCGGCAGTCGCCTTTACGGTGTCGCCGAAGTGGTTGCGCACTTCTTCCTTGCGATCCGGCGGAACCAGGACGCCGACACGGTCGCCGAACTCCAGCATGAGATCCGGCGTCGGCACGAGATCGACGTCATAGCGACGGACATGCAGAAGTCTCGCTCCCTTCGGCAGTTCCAGTTTCGAGAGTGGAACGCCGACCGTTGACGCCCTCGCGACGAACACGCGGATATAGTCCAGCGATCCCCGGTCCTTGACCAGAACGCCGGGCTCGATGTGACCGATTTTCGCCGCTGCTTTTGCCAGCGCCTCATCGCTGTCAGAAATAACCAGAAGGGCATTCCCGACGGTAACAACCATATCGTCCTTGGGAATGACATTCTGATCGCCGACGCGCACCATGGTGACCTGCACGCCGGCCGGCAATTCCTTCACGAGTTCACCCATCGTGCGCCCCCCGGCGCCTGCACCGAGCGTAATCTCACCCATGTGGAAGCGTTGGGTCTTGGGCGGGAATTTCGGCTTGATCTGCCGGGTCATGAAATAGATGCACAAGATCGGGCCGATCACTCCGAACGGATAAGCGAGCGAATAGCCGATCGATGGCTCGCTGTTCTTCATGACATCGAGCGCGGCCTGCAGCGTCGCCGTGCTGGTCATCGAACCGGCGAACATGCCGAGCGTGTGGCCCAGCTGGATTCCGAACAAGTGGCCAAGCCCCAGCGCAACGGCAAGGCCCGCCACCACGGCAATCAACGCTAGAAGATTGTATTTTCGGCCCTCGCTACCTGCCATGCCCTCGAAAAACTGACGCCCGTAGAGAATGCCGATCCCGTAGAGGAACATCACAAGACCT
Organism: Pseudomonadota bacterium; assembly: GCA_023431725.1. GTDB lineage: Bacteria > Pseudomonadota > Alphaproteobacteria > Rhizobiales > Xanthobacteraceae > Pseudorhodoplanes. The sequence continues at coordinate 3,348 of JAEYVN010000103.1, read as the reverse complement.
GTGAGCCCGATCGGTCCGATAATACTCGCCTTCGGCGCAAAGGCGCCGATGGCAAGACCGACAAACAGCACAGCGCCGACCCCGAGCGAAAACCCGCCCAGATTGATCTGCCCCACCAGATAACCGATGCCGATAGCCAGGAAGATCGCAAGGATCGGCTGAGACCCAATAACGTCACGAGCGATATCGAGCATGGCACTTCTCCGGTTCAGCACCCAACGAGAGGCAAGCAAATCAGCGTGCGTTGCATCCGGCCGTACGGAATTGGCTCAGGACGCGATTGATCAGGTCGGGCGTCGGTCGAGGCGTTTGTTCGTGCACATAGGGAAGCCCCATCGCTTTCCATTTGAAGGCGCCGAGTTGATGGAACGGCTGTACTTCCACCCACTCGACGTTCCGCATCGGAGCGACGAAACGCGTGATACCCTCCACATTGCCAGGATCATCGGTCTGCCCCGGCACGAGTGTGAAGCGAACCCAGGCTCGCTTGCCAATTTTCGCCAACCGCTCGGCAAAGCGCAGCGTCGGTGCCAGATCGCGACCGGTCACGGACTTGTAGGTCTCGGGATTGGAACTCTTGATGTCCAGAAGCACCATGTCGAGACAGGACAGGAACGCATCGTCGACCCGATCGCCGAGATAACCGGACGTCTCGATCGCCGTATGCAAACCCATACTTTTGGCACCGGCGAGAATTTCCCGCGTGAAAGCCATCTGCACCATCGGCTCGCCACCCGAAATAGTGATACCACCACCAAGCGATCGCAGCGCCGGAGCAAAGCTCCTGAGCCGATCCAGCACCTGGCCGGACGACACATAAGTGCCGTCCTTCAGATGCCATGTGTCGGGGTTATGGCAATAGGTGCAGCGGAGCAGGCATCCTGACAGGAAGAGTACCGCCCGCAGGCCCGGGCCGTCATAGCGCGACGATGTCTCGTAGGAATGCACGTAGCCGTACGTGCCACTCGCCTGGTCGAGCACATCGTCTTCGTTCGGTGCGTCGGGCGATCTGCCGACGCGCAGGTCGTGACGACTGCCGGCCTCCAAAGTGCCGAGTTGCGACATAACACACGGCCTCCTCGCTTCAAATCTGGCCGTGGAAGGTGCGGCTGATCACATCCCGCTGCTGTTCCTTGGTGAGCCGGACGAAATTCACCGCATAGCCCGAGACCCGGATGGTAAGCTGCGGATATTTGTCCGGGTTCACCATCGCGTCTTCGAGCGTCTCCTTGTCGATGACATTCAGGTTCATGTGGAAGCCGCCGTGGCCGAAATATGTATCGATGGCCTTGACCGCTTCCTGCAGAAGCTCCTCGTCGGACAGATGCGCTTTCTGTGGCGCGACTGACACCGTGTAGCTGATGCCATCGAGCGAATCCTTGTAGGGCAGCTTGGCCACCGAAAGACAGGATGCGAGCCAGCCATGGCTGTCGCGCCCATGCATCGGATTGGCACCCGGTCCAAAGGGCTCGCCCTTGCGGCGGCCGTCGGGCGTGTTGCCGGTCGCCTTCCCGTAGACGACGTTGGAGGTAATGGTCAGCACGCTCTGTGTATGCGTCGCATTGCGATAGGTCGGGTGCTTACGGATCTTCTGCATGAAGCGGGTGACGAGATCGGCAGCGATCAGATCAACCCGGTCGTCATTGTTGCCGAATTGCGGCGGCGTTACGCCGCTCTCCAGCCGGTAATCAACCGCAAGACCGGTGTCATCGCGAATGACATGCACCTTGCCGTATTTGATCGCTGCCAGGCTGTCGGCAACGACAGAAAGCCCGGCGATGCCGAATGCCATGGTGCGAAGGATGTCGCGATCATGCAGCGCCATTTCCAGGCGCTCATAGAAATACTTGTCATGCATGTAGTGGATGCAATTCATCGCATGCACATAAGTGCGCGCCAGCCACTCCATCATGTGGTCGAATTTGTGATAGACCTCGTCATAGTCGAGCACTTCGCTGGTCACCGGTGGCGTTGGCGGCGCCACCTGCTCGCCGGAGACCTCGTCACGTCCGCCATTGATGGCATAGAGCAGCGCCTTGGCAAGGTTCACGCGGGCGCCGAAGAACTGCATCTGCTTGCCAAGCTTCATCGCCGATACGCAGCAGCCGATGGCATAGTCGTCGCCCCAGTGCGGCCGCATCAGATCGTCGTTCTCGTACTGCAGAGACGACGTTTCCTTGCTCATCTTCACGCAATAGCGCTTGAAGTTTGCGGGCAACTGCGTCGACCACAGCACCGTGATGTTCGGCTCCGGCGCCGGTCCAAGGTTGGTCAGGGTATGCAGCATGCGATAGCTGCTTTTGGTGACGATCGGCCGGCCGCTCAGCTCCATGCCGCCGATGCATTCAGTCGCCCAATACGGATCGCCGCTGAAGAGCGCGTCATATTCCGGCGTGCGGAGGAAGCGCACGATGCGCAACTTCTGCACCAGCTGGTCCCACAATTCCTGGGCGCCCGCTTCGTCGAGCGTTCTCTCTTTCAGGTCACGCTCGATATAGACGTCGAGGAAGCTGGAGACGCGCCCGAGTGACATCGCGGCGCCATTGGCTTCCTTGATGGCCCCGAGATAAGCGAAATAGGTCCACTGGAACGCTTCCTGCGCAGTCTTCGCCGGCTGCATGATGTCGAAGCCGTAATTCTTCGCCATTTCCGCTAGGTCCTTCAGCGCACGGACCTGTTCCGACAGTTCCTCGCGAACGCGAATGATCTCGTCGGTCGGCCACATGTCGTCGACCTGCTTGCGCTCTTTCTTTTTGACCTCGATCAGGCGCGCAACGCCATAAAGCGCCACGCGACGATAATCGCCAATGATGCGGCCGCGGCCGTAGGAATCCGGGAGACCGGTGATGATGCCCGACTTCCGGCAGCGCCTGATTTCATCGGTGTAGGCGTCAAACACACCCTCGTTGTGCGTCTTGCGGTACTTCGTGAAGATTTCATGCACCAGCGGATCGGACGGAATCTTGGCGGCCTCAAGCCCCGCTTCGACCATCCGCAAACCGCCCCACGGGAAGATCGCCCGCTTGAACGGCGCATCAGTCTGCAAGCCAACGATGACTTCATGCTCCTGGTCGATATAGCCGGGCTTGTGGGCGAGCATGGTGGAAGGGGTCCGCGCATCGGCAGCGAGCACGCCCTTCTTTTGCTCTTCAAGGAAATAAGGCCGTAGCTTTGCCCAGACTTCCTTGGTGCGCGCCGAGGCCGGCGCCAGAAAGTCTTCATTGCCCAGATAGGGCGTTACGTTGTGAACGATGAAATCGCGGACATTAATGGACCTGGTCCAGTCACCCGGCACGAAATCGCGCCAGCTATCCTCGTCCTTGTCGGCCAATTTGAGTGCTGCAGACC
>JAEYVN010000123.1 GCA_023431725.1 Pseudomonadota bacterium | reverse complement strand
AGGCTTCCACGCAACGCAGCCGATAGACGCGCTCTTCCAGCGTCATCTTGCGAATGAGATCGTCGATGCCGATCTCGAACGGCTTCTCCACCATGCCGTCGATCTTGATCGTCCAGGGCCGCGTCTTCAGCACCTGCGCGCGCTGCGCGATCGCCTTGTCGCCGCCGAACTCATAGAAATTGTTGTAGGTGGTCGCGATCTTCTCGTCGGTCTGCGGGCGATCGATCGGATATTTCGTGTCGGCCCTGGCCGGATAGAGATCGGCGGTCGGGTCCGGCAGATCGGCGACCCGCTGGGCGGATGCCAGTTGCGGCGACATCACCGCAATGCTGGCGGCACCGGCCAGAAACGCGCGACGATTGAAGAAGAAATGCTCGGGCGTGACCTGACTTTCAGGAATTTCCCAGCCGCGGCGACGGATTACATTCATTGCAAATCTCCCTGCATTGCAGGTCTCCGTATTTCATCCCCGAATAGGCGACGTCCGCGGTGCCCGCAAATCACGGATACGGGACACGAAGATACGGGACGCGAAATTGACGGTCGGCCGATGTTACTAACACCGGTCCGGATCGAATAATCTTGAGCGTCCCGCATTATTCGGCGACGACGCGGCCTGCGCCAACCCTTGTACGATTGGCGCCGCCCTTTGGATTTCAGGCCGCAGGAACGGCTATTCTGCCGCCCGGCGCGAGGCAACAATGTGGTCCGCCGCGCGGCCGGTGAGTTCGTCCATATGGTCGAACTGGAAGGTGAAGGTCCCGACGCCGGCGGTCGCCGACCGCAACTCCACGATCAGGTCACCGATCTCGGCCTCCGGCATGGTCGCGCGCACGGTGTCCCAGCCCGGCCAGCCCTCGCGGGTGTCGAAGCCGAGGATCTGCCCGCGCCGCCCGGACAGGATCGCGTTGATCCTGGCGGTGGCGTCATTGGGGCAGACGATCTCGACCTGATGGATCGGCTCCAGCAGCACCGGATGGCAATGCGGCAACGCCTCGACGATGCCGATACGGCCGGCGGTGCGGAACGCCTGATCGGATGAATCGACGGTGTGATACGAGCCATCGACCAGCGTCACCGACACATCGACGACCGGGAAGCCGAGCGGTCCCTGCTTCAGGCCGTCGAGCACGCCCTCCTCCACCGACGGGATGTAGTTCTTCGGCACGACACCGCCGGTGATCGTCTCGGCAAAGGTGAAGCCCGCGCCACGCTCCAGCGGCTTGATATCGAGCACCACGTCGCCGAACTGGCCATGGCCGCCCGATTGCTTGCGATGACGGCCGCGCTGCTGGATCGTCTTCTTGATCGTTTCGCGATAGCCGACCTGCGGCTGCCGCTTTTCGATGGCGATCCCGAAGCGATCGGTCAGCCGTTCGGCGATCACGCGCAGATGCATTTCGCCCTGCCCCCACAGAATGACTTCGTGGGTGTCCGGATTGTGCACGATGGTGATCGATGGATCTTCCTCGACCAGCTTGTTCAGCGCCTGGCCGAGTTTCACATCGTCCTTGCGCTCCTTGGCGGCAATGGAAATCGCCAGCACCGGAGGATAGGCGACGACCTCCGCAAGCCGGACTGGCAATTCCTTGCCCGACGACAACGTGTCACCGGTCTTCGCATTGTCCAGCTTGCCGAACGCCACGGTCTCGCCGGCCATCGCCGGGCCGCGTTTCTCGAAGGCCTGCCCCATGATCCTGAACACGCCGGATACGCGCCCGGCGCCGCGCTCCTGCGAATTCAGCGTGGTGCCGTCGCCGATCGTGCCCGCCAGCACGCGTGTGACCGACATCTTGCCGCCATGCGCGGTGTTGATCGTCTTCATCACATAGCCGATGGCTTCATGGCCGCCGGGCTTCATGCCCAGCCGTTCGGTTGTGGCCTCGAAATTCGGCGCTTCATGACGCAAGGCCTTCATCAGCCGCAGCACGCCGTTGGTGCGTGTTGCGACACCGATCAGCACCGGGCAGACCTGTCCGTCGCGCATCTCCTTGGCAAGATCGTCGAAGACCCGATCCCGCGGCGGCGGAATGTCTTCGAGCAGTTGCTCCATCAATTCGTCATCGTGATCGGCCAGCGTCTCCAGCATGGTGAAGCGCGCCGTCTTCTCGCGCTCCAGATCCTCCCCCGACAATTCGATGACCTGCGATGCCGCATATTCCTTGTAGACATGCGCACGCTCCAGCGCGAGATCGACAAACCCGGTCACGATGCCGTTGCGCCAGATCGGAATTTGCCGAAGCAGCAGCGGCACGCGCGATGCCGGCTGCAGCATTTGCAGCGTTTCGCGCAGGCGCTTGTCGGCCTTGTCGATCTTGTTGAGAAACAGGAAACGGGGAATCTTCAAATCCTCGAGCTCGCGGAGGATGAGCTGCAATTGAGGAACCTTCTTCTCGTCCGCCTCGCAGACCACGACTGCTGCATCCACAGCCGGCAACGCGGCGCGCATGTCGTGAATGAATTCAATCGAACCAGGACAATCGATAAAAGTGTAATTGTCGTCCATGAACGACGTTGTCGCGACCGACAACTCGACGCTCATGCGGTGATCGCGCGCTTCGCGGGAATTGTCGCCGACGCTTGTGCCCGCTTCGACGCTGCCCTGCCGCTGGATCGCGCCGGTGCGCGCCAGAATTGCTTCGAGAAGTGTGGTCTTGCCGCTCTGAAAAGGGCCCACCAATGCAATGCACCGGGGACCCATTGGCCTATTGCCGTTGGCTCTTGTGCCGTTCGCATTCGCTTCCGTCATCGAGGCCTCCCATGTGGTAGGCGCGATGTCATCCGAAGCCGCTTCGCAGGTTTCGGCATCACGCCTTCGTCTGGCGTAATGTCATCCGAAAACCGCTTCGCACTTTTCGGCATCACGCCTGATGGGCGCCTGACACGAAAAGGACCGGAGAACGTCCGGCCACGATCAGACGCCGGGAGGGAGCATGCTCTGCCTGCTTTATGGCGAAGGCAAGAGGGGGCGCGGAATTGACGCGTCGAATATGCGCAACTTTATCGATGAGCGCTTCATCGCTGCACTGCAGCTTCGGCTTTTCGCGCGCCTACAATTTTGCGACCACCAGCTGGTAATCCGAATGCATGAGCCGATACTGCCCCGCAATACCGGCGAGGAAGGTATCGACGCCGAGCTTGGGCCGCTCCTGCTCGGTGTCCATCAGATCCCAGTTATAGTCGTCAAAGATCACGATGCCGCCGGGTGCAACAATCGGCCAGATCAATGCGGCATCGGCGTAAACGTCGGCTGCATAGTGGCTGCCGTCGATGTAAACAATATCGAATTGCCGGGCGGCAATCGCAAGTTGCGGAACGATGGTCCCCGATGCGCCCTTGATCTTTTCGACCCGCTCGCCGAACGGATCGACGACGTTACGATCGAAGCGGCCTTCCGTGGCCGGGACGAGCTTGGCGAAATATTCGTCTTCCTGATGCTCGACATTGCCGGCGAAGGGATCGATGCAGACGATATGCGCTTTCGGCAGGTAGTTCAGAAAGAACAGCGCCGACCGCCCTTCCCAAGAACCGATCTCCAGCACCCGCACGGCGCGATCGCGATGCTCATGGAGCAGACTTGCCCAGATCGGGATGTTGCCCGTGGTCCAGTCGCAGGAAAAATCCTTCCCGTCATACCAGCGGGCAATCGTGTCGTCGTCGGGGATCACGGCAGCATCGGACATCAGCGACCTCATCAGGCAGGCACGATAGCGACAAGTCATCTCTGCGTGTCAGGTTCCCGTTTGCGCGTCACGGGAAAAAATGCCGCACCGCGCCAGTGGAACTAAGCGGACCATCGCAGGTGTTTTCGGACCATGCACATGGCGACGGAGAAAACACGTGGCGCGTCAGGCCAGACGCACGAGCGTGATCTGCGTCTTGATTTCTTCCGCGGGCTGGCGCTGTGGCTGATCTTCGTCGATCACATCCCCAACAACATTCTCGGCAATGTCACGGTCCGCAACTACGGCTTCAGTGACGCGGCCGAAATTTTCGTGTTCATCTCCGGCTATTCGGCCGCCTTCGCCTATTCGCGGGCAATGCAGAACGAAGGCTTCCTGATCGCGTCCGCGCGCATCATGAAACGGGTCTGGCAGCTTTACATCGCGTATATCTTCCTGCTGGCAATGTTCTTCGCGCATGTGGCCTATGTGGCTCGCACCTTCGAAAACCCGCTGTTCGCCGAAGAAATGAATATCGTCGACCTGCTGCAGCAGCCGGACGTGACGCTGCCGCGCGCCCTGGTGCTGATGTTCAACCCGGCGAATATGGACATCCTGCCGGTCTATATCGTGCTGCTGCTCACCTTCCCGCTTGCGCTATGGATGTTGCTGCGCGCGCCAATCGCCACGCTGATGCTGTCGCTCGCGCTGTATGTCGCAGCTGGCTATTTCGAATGGCACTTCACCGCCTATCCGCAGGGCTATTGGGTCATCAACCCACTGCACTGGCAACTGCTGTTCGTGTTCGGCGCATGGTGTGCGATCGGCGGCGCGGAAAAGCTCGGCCCGCTGCTGAAATCGCCAGTCACCATCGTGCTGGCGATCCTCTATCTGATCTTCGCCTTCCTGATCGTGCGGTCCTGGCATTACCCGACGCTCAGCCAATTCAAGCCGGGATGGCTGCACGACTTCCTCTATCCGATCGACAAGACCAATCTCGATCCGCTGCGCTTCATCCACTTCCTCTGCTATGCCGTGCTGGCCGCTTGGCTGGTTCCAAAGGACTGGAGCGCGCTGCGGTCCCGCTGGCTCAGGCCGGCGGTCCTGTGCGGCCAGCATTCGCTCGAGGTGTTCTGCCTCGGCGTCTATCTCTCCTCGGCCGGCCATTTCATCATCACCGAAACATCGGGCGGCTGGCTGACCCATGTCGCCGTCAGCCTGATCGGCATTGCGCTCATGGTCGCGCTCGCCGCCTGGCTCAATTTCTTCAAGACATTCAACAAGAAGTACGGCTTCGAGGGGCGACGCATGGCCGACGCCGATATCGCAGGTGGATACACGCTCAAGTAACCACGAATAGGTGTCGACGCGGCCGGCGGGGAAATGGCAAGATTAATGGAACAGGATGGCGGTATCCAAAGACGGTCGTTTGAAGCGCACGGATTTCTAAGGAAAATATTCCGATATGATTTTTCAGACCTTCGGCCCGCATATCGGGCGGGCAGCGCTGGCGATCTGTACGTTCGTTCTGTCGGTTCCCGCGGTCGCCGCTGATGAACAGCCCGCCAAACAGGCGATGACCTGCGCAGGTCCATCCGATCTCACGCAACTCACCGGGGCGCTACCGCGCACGGCCCGCCAGATCTCTGCGAATGCGCCGCTGAAAATCGTCGCCATCGGCTCGTCATCCACGGCCGGCGCCGGCGCGTCATCGCCGGCCGCATCCTATCCCAGCCGTCTCGCCGTGGAATTGAAGGAGCGCTACCCGTCAGTCGCGATCAACGTCATCAATCACGGCGCGAATGGCGAAGACGCGACGGAAATGATGGCGCGTTTCGAAAAGAATGTGATCGGGGAAAAGCCCGATCTCGTGTTGTGGCAGGTCGGCACCAACGCGCTGCTGCTCGACCGTTCGCTCGACGAGGCCGGCACGTTGATCACCGAAGGCCTCGATCGGCTCAAGCGCGATGGCGTTGACGTCGTGCTGATCGATTCCCAATATGCGCCGAAGGTTCTG
>JAEYVN010000063.1 GCA_023431725.1 Pseudomonadota bacterium | reverse complement strand
TGATCCACGCGTTGCGCGCCGACAAGGAAGGCAATGTCCTGCTTGAAGGCATTCTCGGCGTGCAGAAGGAAGCGATCCTTGCGGCGAAGAAGTCGATCGTGACGGTGGAAGAGATCGTCGACGATTTCGGTCCGCGCAATCTCAACGCGGTGATCATTCCGAGCTGGGCGATCGGCGCGATCGCGGTCGTGCCGGGCGGCGCGTTCCCGTCCTATGCGCAGGGCTATTACAAGCGCTTCAACGCTTTCTACAAGCAGTGGGACAACATCGCGCGCGATCGCGATTCATTCCTGGCCTGGATGAAGGAGAATGTCCTCGACGGAAAGCCGGAGGATTTCGCCCGCCATGTCGAAGGTTTGCGGACGGCTGCGGAGTAAGAGCGATGAATTACAAGCCCAATGAAATGATGACCATCGCCGCCGCGCGCGCGCTCAAGAACAGCGACGTGACTTTCGTCGGCATCGGCATGCCCTCGGCTGCCGCCAATCTCGCGCGTCTGACCCATGCGCCGGACATCACGCTGATCTACGAGTCCGGCACGCTGGCGACCAAGCCGACCGTGCTGCCGCTGTCGATCGGTGACGGCGAATTGTGCGAAACCGCGCTGACCACGGTGTCGGTGCCGGAGATGTTCCGCTACTGGCTGCAGGGCGGCCGCATTACCGTCGGCTTCCTCGGCGGTGCGCAGATCGACAAATACGCCAACCTCAACACCACGGTCGTCGGCCCCTACGACAATCCGAAGGTGCGTCTGCCGGGTGGCGGCGGTGCGCCGGAAATCGCGACGTCATGCGGTGAGATCTTCATCATCATGGCGCAGGGCAAGCGCTCGTTTGTCGACAAGCTCGATTTCGTCACTTCGCTCGGCTACGGCGAGGGCGGTGACCATCGCGAGCGTCTCGGCGTGAAGACCAAGGGCCCGACCAAGCTGGTCACCGACCTTTGCGTGTTCGAGCCGGATCCGGTCACCAGGGAGATGACGGTGACGTCGATTCATCCAGGCGTGACGCGCGAGCAGATCCAGGATGCCACCGGCTGGACCGTGAAATTCGCGGACAAGGTCGCCGAGACGCCCGCGCCGACGGAGAAGGAACTCACCGTCTTGCGCGAATTGCATGCCCGGACTGCAAAGGCCCACGGCGACGCGGCGTAAGCCGGAATGCGAGAGCCTGACTATATAAGGTGAGGTGTCTTTCCCCTCCCCCCGCGAAGCGGTGGGGAGGGTCGATCGACCGAACGAAGTGAAGGAGATCGGGGTGGGGGGCCTTGCAGGGTTTCGCGCTCCTTGGCCCCCCACCCCCGACCCCTCCCCACCACTCGCTTCGCTCGCGGGAGGAGGGGAGCAAGAAAGGTAGATTGATCATGCGTGACGTTTTTCTGTGCGATGCGGCCCGGACTGCCATCGGCCGGTATGGTGGATCGCTCTCCAAAGTGCGAACCGACGACCTCGCCGCTGCACCGATCAGGGCGCTGGCGAAGCGCAATCCGAATATCGACTGGGGCGCGCTCGACGAAGTGATCTTCGGCTGCGCCAACCAGGCCGGTGAAGACAACCGCAACGTCGCCCGCATGGCGCTGCTGCTCGCCGGACTGCCGGACACGATCCCGGGCATCACCGTCAACCGCCTCTGCGCATCGGGCCTCAATGCCGTGGGCGATGCAGCCCGCGGCATCCGCGCCGGCGAAATCGATTTCGCCATCGCCGGCGGTGTTGAATCGATGACGCGTGCGCCGTTCGTGCAGGGCAAGGCGACGGAAGCCTTCTCGCGCTCGGCCGAGATCTTCGACACCACCATCGGCTGGCGCTTCATCAATCCGCTGATGAAGAAGCAATACGGCGTCGATTCGATGCCGGAAACCGGCGAGAATGTTGCCGAGGACTTCCAGGTGAAGCGCGAGGATCAGGACCTGTTCGCGTTCCGCTCACAGCAGCGCGCCGGCAAGGCGCAGGCGGCCGGTTTCTTCGCGGAAGAAATCATTCCGGTCGAAGTGCCCGGCAAGAAGCGAGGCGAAGTGACGGTGTTCGACACCGACGAGCACATCCGCGCCGACACGACGCTTGAGGCGCTGGCCAAGCTGAAGACGCCGTTCCGTGAGAACGGCTCCGTCACGGCCGGCAATGCGTCCGGCGTGAACGACGGCGCCGCCGCGATGATCCTCGCCTCGGAAGCGGCCATCAAGAAGCATGGCCTGACGCCGCGCGCCAGGATTCTGGGCATGGCATCGGCCGGCGTGCCGCCGCGCATCATGGGCATCGGCCCGGTGCCGTCCACACGCAAGCTGATGGAAAAGCTCGGCCTGAAAATTTCCGACTTCGATTTGATCGAACTCAATGAAGCTTTCGCGTCGCAAGGCTTGGCTGTCATGCGGCAACTCGGACTTCCCGACGATGCCGAGCACGTCAATCCGCATGGCGGAGCGATCGCGCTCGGTCATCCGCTTGGAATGTCCGGGGCGCGGCTGGCCATGACGGCGGCACACGGGCTCGAAAAGCGCGGTGGCAAGAAGGCGCTTGCAACCATGTGTGTTGGTGTTGGGCAGGGCGTGTCCCTTGCGCTCGAACGCGTCTGAGACGACAGGGGCCGAAATCTTCGGCCCCTGACTGTTCGGGTGTTCGCGTTCTGCAAGGGTAGCCGGTCCGCCAACAGCAGATGAAACTTAGCCTAAAGGAACGAACAAGATGTCTCTGATCTACCCGCGGGACGGCCTGAGTGCCTACCCGAAACATCTGACGCCGGACTACAAGAGTACGGTGAAGCGCGCGCCGACCAAGCCGCTGATCCTGATGCCGCATACCCTGTCGGAAATGACCGGGCCGATCTATGGCCACGATGCCATTCAGGAAAACGACAACGACCTGACCAAGCAGGGCAAGGGCGAGCCGCTCGGCGAACGCATCATCGTGCATGGTTATGTGCTCGATGAAGACAAGCGCCCGGTGGCCGATTCACTGGTCGAGCTCTGGCAGGCCAACGCCTGCGGCCGCTATGTGCATCTTGTCGATCAGCATCCGGCGCCGCTCGATCCGAACTTCACCGGCGCGGGCCGCACCGTCACCGACAAGAACGGCTATTACAAGTTCATCACCGTCAAGCCGGGTGCCTATCCGTGGGGCAACCATCACAATGCCTGGCGGCCGAACCACATCCACTTCTCGGTGTTCGGGCATTCGTTCCTGTCGCGTCTGGTGACGCAGATGTATTTCCCGGGCGATTACCTGTTCCCGTTCGACCCGATCTTCAATTCGGTCACCGACGAGCGCGATCGTGCGCGCATGATCTCGACCTTCGATCTCGAGAACACGATTCCGGATTGGGCGCTCTGCTTCCGCTTCGATATCGTATTGCGCGGCCGCGATAAAACACCTGAGGATATGGATTGATGTCTGAACTCACGCCATCGCAAACCGTCGGTCCGTTCTATGCGTACGGCCTGACGCCCAAAGGTCGCGCCAAGTGGGATCCGGACGGAACATATTCCTGGAAGGAAACCGTCGGCGACAATCTCGTCACGCCGGATGTCGTCGGCGATCGCATCCGCATCGAAGGCGGCATCTATGACGGCGACGGTCTGCCGATCCCCGACGCGATGCTGGAAATCTGGCAGGCCGACGGGCAGGGCCGCTATTCCAACGAGCCGGGCAGCCGCAATCTGTCCAACGCCGCGTTCAAGGGCTTCGGCCGCTCTGCCTGCGACAAGGACGGGGTGTTCTCGTTCGATACGGTGAAGCCGGGTCAGGTGGCCGGGCCGAACGGCACCATGCAGGCGCCGCATGTCGTGGTCTGCATCTTCGGCCGCGGCATGCTGCGTCAGGTCTACACGCGCATGTATTTCGAGGGCGAGGCGGCCAACGCGACCGATCCGATCCTCAATCTGGTGCCGGCCGATCGCCGCGACACGCTGATCGCGAAGAAGAACGGCAACGTGTGGCGCTTCGACATCCACATGCAGGGCGACAAGGAAACGGTGTTCTTCGACGTGTGACGACAGTTTGTCCGGCGTTTGAAGAATTCGGTCTTTGTCGTCCCCGCGAAAGCGGGGACCCATATTCCAGAGCTGTGTGTATGGGCCCCCGCCTTCGCGGGGGCGACCAAATAAAAAAAGCCCCATGCATCGCATGGGGCTTTTTCTTTATGCGGATGATGGCGGGGAGGATGTGCGTCCTCTAGTAAGGCGTGCCGTCCTTGTGCGTGAAGATCCATTTGCCATCGGGACCCAGCACCGCCTGGATGTCGTCGTTCGGATAGGAGCCTTCGTCGCCGGCCGTGCGGTCGCCGATTTCGAGATAGACGACGTCGCGCTCGGTGCGATTGACCAGCTGATGCGCCAGGCCGGCGGCGGGAAAGCCGGCGCACATGCCGGGAGCAAGCTGCACCTCGCCCTGATCGGTGACGAGCGTCGGTTCGCCATCGAGGATGTAGATGAATTCGTCCTGCTTGCTGTGCCGGTGCAGCAGCGCGGATTCGCCGCCGGGCGCAAGCTTCGTCAGGTTGACGCCGAAATTCTGCAGCCCGAACAGATCGCCGAGAGGCCGCTTCTCACGCTTGGCCATGCGGCTGAAGAACGGTTCGGGATAATTCGACGGCTTGGTGCGCAGCGGCGCGTCCTTGGCGACAATGGCCAGCGGGGCATTGGTCTTTTGCGTCATCGCTATTCCGTGTGCAGTCTACGGCTCTGGAATATGGGCCCCCGCCTTCGCGGGGGCGACTGAAAATATTTGATCGTTCGTTGTGAAAAGAATTGATGCATAGCGCATGACGTGGGTTGAAGCGTAAGTCGCGCATCAGCCTTTGGTCTGCATCATCGGCCGCGCCGGATGTCCCGCCACCGTTGCCCCGGCCGGGACATCGCGCGTCACCACGCTGCCGGCGCCGACGATGGCATCGTCGCCGATGCTGATGCCGGGCAGAATGATCGCGCCGCCGCCGATCCAGACATTCCGACCAATGCTCACCGGCCGGCCGAATTCCCAGCCGGCGCGGCGCAGTTCGGCATCGCGCGGATGGTCGGCGGTATAGATCTGCACCGCCGGACCGATCTGCGTGCCGTCGCCGATCGTCACCTGCACCACATCGAGAATGACGCAATCGAAGTTGAGGAACACGCCTTTGCCGAGCGCGATGTTGAAGCCGTAGTCGCAGTGGAACGGCGGACGGATCACGGCGCCGTCGCCAACCGCGCGCAGGCGTTCGCGCAGCAGCAACCGGCGCGCGTCGTCGGATTGGCCAAGCGAAGCATTGTAGCGAACCATCCACGCGCGCGCCGCGGCCTGATCGGCCTGAATCTCGGGATCGTCGGCGCGATACAATTCGCCTGCGAGCATCTTCTGTTTCAACGGTCGTGGCCTCTGGTGTACGACGCCTCAGCGAGGCGGGCCGAACCATGTTGTCAGTGTGTCAACAAGGCCCAAGGCGTGATGATCGCCCACCCAGGCGACATGTCCATCGGGCCGGATCAACACGGC
>JAEYVN010000034.1 GCA_023431725.1 Pseudomonadota bacterium | reverse complement strand
CAATGAAGCTGCGGCCGATCACCGAGGTGATAGTTGCGACGCCGGGGATGTCTTTGGTGATATTGCTGACTTCCTCAACGACGGCCTGGGTGCGGCTGCGCGCGGCGGCGGCCGGCAAATTGATTTGCACGAAGAACAGCCCCTGATCCTCTTCCGGCAGGAAGCCGCTCGGGATTACCCGGTCCAGCCAGTAGGCGGCGCCGCCGAACAGCGCGATGAGAAGGAGCGATAGGGCCGCGACCCGCACCAGCCGCCGGACGATATTCGCGTATCCGTCGCTGATCCGTTCGATATAGCTGCTGATCCTGCCCATAATCCGGCTGTACAGACTGTTCGAATGCCCATGCTTGAGAAACACGCCGCATAGCGCGGGGCTCAGGGTCAGCGCGTTCACCGCCGATATAAGCATCGCGACGGTCACGGTGACGGCGAACTGGCCGTAAAACTTGCCGGCGATGCCCGGGATGAATCCGACCGGCACGAACACCGCCAGCAGCACCAGCGTGATCGCGATGATCGGCGCGGTGATCTCCTTCATCGCCAGCTTGGTGGCCTCCTTGGCGGGAAGCCCTGTTGCGGTCATCACGCGCTCGACATTCTCGACCACCACGATCGCGTCATCGACCACGATGCCGACGGCAAGAATCATCGCAAAGAGCGAGATGGTATTCGCGGAATAGCCGATGGCCAGCAGGACGGCGAAGGTGCCGATCAGCGAAACCGGGACTGCAATGGCGGGAATGAGGGTGGCGCGCAGGTTGCCGAGGAAAATGAAGACGACGATGATCACAAGCGCAAAGGCTTCGAGCAGCGTCTTGATCACCTCGCGGATGGATGATGAGACGAAAACGGTGGTGTCATAGGTGATCTTGTAGTCGATCCCTTCCGGGAAGGTCTGCTTGAGCCGCTCAAGTTCCTTCCTGACTCCCTCCGCCGCCGCAACCGCATTCGTCCCGGGAGCCTGGAATACGCCGAGCACGGCCGCGGGAGCCCCGTCGAGCCGGCCGACGGTGTCGTAGGACTGGGCGCCGAGTTCGAGCCGCGCCACGTCCTTCAGCCGGATCTGGGCGCCGCTGGTCTTGGCCTTGATAACGACGTCCTCGAATTGCCGCACGTCGGCGAGGCGGCCCTGGGTCACGAGGTTAATCTGTAGCTGCTGCTGATCGGGCATCGGCGGCGCGCCGAGCCGGCCAACCGCCGCCTGCACATTCTGGCTCTGGATCGCGTCGATGAGATCGGACGGCGTCAGTCCAAGGCTCGCCAGCACATCGGTCTGGAACCAGATGCGCATGCTGTAATTGAGAGAGCCGAAGGATTGCGCCTGGCCGACGCCCGGCACGCGGGCGAGGGGATCGACCACATTGATGATCGCGAAGTTGTTCAGGAAGAGCTCGTCATAGAGTTTGTTCGGCGAATAGATCGTGACGATCTGAAGGAAGGCCGCGGACTGTTTTCTGACGCTCAACCCGCTTCGCGTTACCTCACTTGGCAGGCTGCTTTCGGCCAGCTGCACGCGGTTCTGGACGTTGACGGTGGCGATGTTTGGGTCGGTGCCGAGCGCGAATGTCACGTTCAGCGAATATGATCCGTCGTTGCCGCTGGTCGACGACATGTAGATCATGCCATCGACGCCGTTGACCTGCGCCTCGATGACCTGGGCGACCGTGCTTTCCACCACATCCGCGCTGGCGCCGGGATAGCTGGCGGAGACGGCGACCTGCGGCGGCAAGATGTCGGGAAACTGCGCGATCGGAATACGCAGCATGGAAATCAGTCCGGCAAGCGTGATGACGATCGCGATCACGATGGCGAGACGGGGGCGATCGACGAATATGGCCGACAACATCGCGGGCCTCTCCTGATCCTGCCTCTCGTGTAACGTTCAACGTTCCGTCGGTTGCTTACGACTCGCTTGCAGGTGCCGGATTCACCGCAACGCCCGGACGCAGACGCTGCAGGCCGTCGACGATGACCTGTTCGCCTGCCTTCAGGCCTTGCTGCACGACAACATTGACGCCGATGTTCTGGCCTGTGGTGATGCGCCGCTGCACCGCCTTGCCGGCCTCAGCGAGCATGACGAAATTGCCGGCTTGATCGGTCAGCACCGCCTTCTGCGGGATGACCAGCGCTTCCACCGGATCCTTGCTTTCGGCGAACACGCGGGCAAATTGTCCATCGAGGAGCGCCCCGCGCGGATTTGGAAACACCGCGCGCACCGTCAAGGTGTCGGTGTTCGGATCGACCTTGATGCCGGTGTAATCAATGGTGCCGGTCTCGGGATATTGTGCTCCGGTCGACATGAACAGATGGACCGCGATGCTTTCCGTCGTCGCCTTCGTGCGGTCGCCCTCGGTCACCTGGAGGACGGTGCGGTCGCTGACCGGAAATGTCACGTAGATCGGATCCTGGCTGACGATCGTTGCCAGCGTGCCGCTACCTGGTCCAACTAGCGCGCCGACTGTGACCGACGAGAGCCCAACGCGTCCGTCGAAGGGCGCTCTGATCTCGGTATAGCCGAAGTTGATCTGCGCCTGCTCCAGCGCCGCGCGAGCCTGCGCGACGACGGCTTCCGCCGTCTTCTCGGCTGCGATGCGGTCATCCAAGGTTGCCTCGGAGACGGTCTGCTCCTTGATCAATGTGCGGGCGCGATTTGCCTGCTGGCTCGCATTCCAAAGGTCGGCTTCCGCCTTCGCAAGGTTGGCGCGTGCTGAATCGAGGTCGGCCATATAGGCATTCTGCTGGATGACGAACAGCAGGTCGCCGGACTTGACCGCTGCACCTTCCGAATAGGCGCGCTTGATCAGAAAGCCTTGAATGCGCGCGACGAGATCGACCTTGTGGATCGCTTCAACGCGGCCGATGAAACTGAGGCCCGGATTGGTCGGCCGTTTTGCAACATCGACCACAGACACAGGGACCGGGAGCGTGGATTCCACGGCTTTCCGCGCTGCATCGTCGTCACTGCATCCGGCCGGAAGCAGGCTGGCCGCAATGATGACGCAGATAATGCATGCGGAGCGCGATAAGCCGGCGCGAGTCGCAAAGGCCCGTCCCGTGAACAATGACGGCGGCGATAGCAATCGATCACTCGACAATTGATCGTGCATCATCCCGCTCCGACCAATGCAGCGGCCACACGCGTGACCGGGGGACCTGCGAAATACATATGCGTCCACTGAAAACAGGAGCGCGTGACGAAAGTTCCGTTAGCAGGATCGCGGCTGCGGTGCGAAGCGCGCGCGCCCAACTGAAAAGACGCACACGAAGGTGTGACAGGTCACGTATGGCCGTAGGCTGTTACGGGGAGCGCTACGACCGGTTGAGCCAATGGAAAAGTGGCATGGCCGTCCTGGACGTAATCAAGGATGTCGAAGCGTGGAAGCAGGGGCTTCGCACGGCGGTGGCCGGCGCATTGTCGTTTATACTCGCCGAATATTTTGCGCTGCCTCAGGGTTACTGGTCGGTCATCACCGCCATCATGATCACGCAGGAAAGCATGGGCGCCACGCTTCAGGCTGTGCGCGACCGGCTGATCGGAACGTTTGCTGGAGCGGTCATCGGCTTTCTACTTGCTATTGTCACACCTTCCGGGACTTGGGGCACGCTGATCGGACTGACGGTCTCGATTGGCTGGCTTGCAATCTTTGCTGCCCG
This sequence comes from Pseudomonadota bacterium, assembly GCA_023431725.1. Lineage (GTDB taxonomy): Bacteria > Pseudomonadota > Alphaproteobacteria > Rhizobiales > Xanthobacteraceae > Pseudorhodoplanes. Next base: position 2,739 of record JAEYVN010000034.1, on the reverse strand, counting down.
GTATCCGAGCCTGCGCATCGCGCCGATGACAGCAGCGATCATGTTCATAGCCACGCCCAGCCACGCCGATGTTGTCGTGTCGGCGGTTCACCGGGTGCTCGAGATCCTGCTCGGATGTGTGGTGGGAGTGGGCGTGCAGCTCCTGGTCTTTCCGGAACGGGCAGAAACGCTGCTTCGCGCCAGGGTGGCGCAGGTTCTGTCGCTGATGGCCGAATTCATAACGGCTGACTCCGACAACTCAGCCGCGCAATTCGAGCGGAAGCTTCACGGGGCCTTTGGGCAAATGGACAAGCTGGCCAAGCAGGTCCAGGCTGAACATTTCGGCAGGACACAGGGCAGCGGGCTCGACGCCGACAACGTCAATCATGCGCTGCGGCATCTGAGGCTCGCGACCTCCGGACTGCGCCGGGTCACGCACCGGGTGACAACCGAGGGCGATGCGGCAATCTCCGCTGCGGTAAAGGAGGTGAACCGCTCCGTGCAGACGTATCTGCTGGAGCTCTCGTCCGAAGTGAACGGCGAGGGGACGACCGCCGACGTCGGTCCGATGGACATGGCCTTCGCGCAGTTGTCCGAGAGCTCGGCGGCGCAGCTTCACAAGTCCGCGATTGAAATGTCCGGAGACAGAATTATCAGTTTTTACAACGACGCTTACGAGCAGATCCGGATGGCGCTGAACGAACTGCGGAACGCGGTCTTCGGAACATCGGTAAATAACAAGCGTTAGCTGCACATCGCGCGTTCGCGATCGCGAGCACCGTCATGACGCCGCTGGATGTAACATGGGTCGGGCTGGGAGGCGGGGCTGGTTCGCTGTTGCGATGGTTAATCGGCCGCATCGTCGGCGACCACTACCGCGGCGACTTTCCTCTCGGAACATTCCTGATCAACATCAGCGGCGCCTTTGTTATCGGTTATCTGTCGGTGCTGTTCACCGTGGACTGGCAGAACCGGTATGGCACGCCGCTGATTGCCGGTGTTCTGACCGGCTTTCTCGGCGGCTACACGACTTTTAGCAGCATGCAGCTTGACGCGTTCAAGCTGGCCGACAAGCAGCATGGTGCGCAGGCGCTCGGTTACCTCGTGGTTTCGACGGTTCTTGGCCTGAGCGCTGCATGGCTCGGCGCCGAGCTTGCCCGGTTGCAAGCGTAACGCATCGTGTGCAGCGGATTTGAAGCCGTGGGGAGTGTCAATATTGCTGAACGCAATCATTCTGGTGTTCGTCGGCGGCGCGGTCGGCGCCGTGCTGCGCGAATTGCTGATGTTGTCGGTTCCCAGTCTGTCGGACGGGTTTCCGATGGATATCTTTGTCGCGAACATCGTTGCTTCGTTTCTGCTCGGGCTGATAACCGGCCTGCATAATCGTCGTGCCGTGTCGGACGATGTGAGTACGTTGGTCGGCACCGGCATCATGGGCGGTCTTTCGACTTTTTCCAGCTTCGCTTACGGCTCGGTGGTGCTGATGAGCGCATCCGCTGCGGCGGCCGGCGTCGCCGCCGCATACGTGATCATCAGTCTCATTGCCGGTTTCGTCGCAGTTGCTGCTGGAATGAAGCTCGGGGAGATGCGGTCGGGTTGACCAAGGTCAGAGCGCGCGCAAGCACGCCTCTCGGCCCATGGGCTCGAACGAAACGGACATCGCAGGTTCGCCGATCTGCACGGTGAAAGGAGTAGCACATGCACCTCACGCCGAGAGAATTCGACAAGCTCATCATTTACATGTTGTCCGAAGTGGCCCTGAAGCGAAAAGGCAAGGGCCTCAAGCTGAATCACCCCGAGGCTGTCGCAGTCCTGTGCGCCTATGTCATGGATGGCGCGCGCGAGGGAAAGACGGTCGAGCAGGTGATGGATGGTGCGAAGAATGTGCTGAAGGCATCCGACGTCATGGATGGCGTGCCCAGCATGCTGCCGCTGATCCAGGTCGAGGCTGTATTCACCGACGGCAGCCGACTCGTCAGTCTTCATAGTCCGATCAGCTGACGCCTGCACGAGAGTACGGACCGGGCCAATCGCGGTCCGCTAGCGCGTTTCGAACAAAGTTGGAGTCCGATATGGCAACCACACCGAAATCGCCACCAGCGCAGCACCCGCAAGCCGGACATGAAAATAAGATGCACAAGGCGGTGCGGCCGATCGGCGGGTATCAGCTTGCGAAAGACCCGATCGAGATCAATGTCGGGCGCGACCGCGTGACGCTGAAGGCCCGCAACACCGGAGACAGGCCGATCCAGATCGGATCGCATTTCCACTTCTTCGAGGTGAACCGTTATCTGGAATTCGACCGCGCCCAGGCCTTCGGCATGCGCCTCGACATTCCAGCCAATACGGCGGTGCGGTTCGAGCCGGGCGATGAGAAGGAAATCACTCTGGTGACGATCGGCGGCAAGCGCTTCGCCAACGGCTTCAATAATCTGGTGGATGGCTGGACCGGGGATGGTCCGCATCCGGACTACCGGCCCAATCTGGATCGCGCGGTCTACATCGCCGAAAAGCGCGGGTTCAAGAACAAGAAGGCGGCTGCGGGCGCAAGCGGCTCCGCAAAGAAGTGAAGTCATCCGTTTCGTTCGCGCAATCGATCCTCTCCTGAGAAGCGTGCATATACGAGGTTACGCTCATGACGCAGATCCCTCGCTCGCAATATGCAGACCTGTATGGCCCGACCACGGGCGACAAGATTCGTCTCGGCGACTCGGACCTTTACGTGAAGATCGAGAAGGATCTTCACGCCGACTCCTATGG
>JAEYVN010000032.1 GCA_023431725.1 Pseudomonadota bacterium | reverse complement strand
TCACATCCCGGAACGCACATGGCCGCCTCCTGTGATGGTGGACAGACGAGAAGATTGCGCCGCTCGGACACAAACGCAAGCGATGCTGTCGTGCGCCTGCTCGTGCCAAAGGGCGGTCGGCTACTTCATGCGAGCAGAATCGCATATGTCTCGCACCCACGTGATCGAGGCACCACGACATCTATTTTTTATTTGCAAGTCTCGCGCGGTCTTTCCGCGCGCATGTTTATGTGATGCCGGCTCGGCACGACGTTTTGTTCAAGTCCGAATTCATTTCACGGAGCCCAAAGTGTCCAGAAATCTGAAAGCCGCCCTTGCAATCACTGCAAGTTGCGCGGCCTTGATCTGCGCCGACGTCCAGTTTGAAGCATCGGCGCATGGCGTGCATCGCCCTCGCCTCGGCGCCAGCCACAAGACGCCGACCGGGGCGCCGGAGACATGGGGCACCTATTGCATCACCGAACTGGCTCCGCTGTTCCGAGAGGCGATACAACTGGCGCAGGCCCATTCATCGACGCCCACAACCGATGCGTCACCGGCAAATGCGACTCCGACGAATGCGCCGCAAAGCCAACCCGCCGGCACCGTGAATATCAAGCCACCCTTGCCGGCCATCTCCCAAAATTCCACACCGCCCTCCTCCAACATTCCCTTGCTGAAGCCATTGCCGCCGTCGCTGTCGGCTAAGCCGCAGCAGCAGACCGACAAGATCACCATCTATGTCGCGCGCAAGATCGTCACCATGGATGCCGGCTGGCCGACCGCGACCGCTGTCGCCGTGAAGGACGGCCGCATCCTGTCGGTCGGCTCGCTGGACGATCTGCAGCCGTGGATGAAGCGCTACCCGTATGAAATCGACAATCGCTTTGCCAAGCAGGTGATCTATCCCGGCTTCGTCGAAGCGCATGGCCATCCGGTGATGGGCTCGGTCGCGATCAGTCTTCCGCCGCTCTCGTATTTCCCGTTGCGCAATCCCTACGGCCCCGACTTTCCGGGCGTGAAGACGCGCGAGGCCGCCATGCAGGCGCTGGCCAGATACGTCAAGGCGGCGAAGCCCGGCCAGACCGTTCTGACCTGGGGCTATGACGTCGTCGCCATGGGCGGCAATCTGCTGACCCGCGCCGATCTCGACGGCATCTCAAAGACCCAGCCGATCATCGTCTGGGATGCGTCAGAACATTATGTCTTCGCCAACAGTGCAGCGATCGCAAAATACGGCATCACCAACGACCTCGTGGCGAAGACCATCGGCGCCGGCAAGAATCCCGACGGCTCTTCGAACGGGCAATTCCTCGGCACCGAGGCCGCCAAGGTCATCATCCTGAAACCGCTGTCGGAAATCCTGACGCCGCAGGAAGGCCGAAAGCGGTTGCGCTATCTCGGCGCGCTGATGCAGCAGGCCGGCATCACCACGACCGGCGATCTGTTCTATGGCGGCGTCAATCTCGAACTCGAAAACATGCTGACCAAGGACTATTTCGGTCAGCCGACCTCCATTGCGCGCATCGTGCCATGTCGCCGATGGCGCGACGTTCCAGCAATTATACGGCGACAACGCCGTCCAGGAAGTGACCAAGCTGCGCTACACCAGCGACGAACGTCAGATCTTCAATGGTGTGAAATTCTATGCCGATGATGCCTTCGTCTCGTTCGGCATGGAGTTGCAATATCCCGGCTATGTCGACAACGATCGTTTCAAGGGCCTGTTCATGTACAACTCCAGGGAGGAGTTCCTGAACGCCATGCGGCCTTGGTGGAAGAACGGCTTCCAGATCCACGTGCATTCCAACGGCTCGGGCGGCAACCAGATCACGCTCGATGCGCTTGCCGCATTACAGGCGGAAACCCCGCGCTTCGATCATCGCTTCTCGTTCGAGCATTTCGGGATATCGAGCACTGCGCAGATCCGCCAGGTCAAGGCGCTCGGCGCGGTCATCTCGACCAATCCCTATTATGTCTCCGAGCGCGCCGACCTGAATGCGGACTTTATCGGCACCGACCGCGCCTCGCTCGCGGCGCGGATGAACACGGTTCTGAAAGAGAATGTCGTGCTGTCGCTGCATTCCGACACGCCGGTCGGCGTGCCGAGCCCGCTTTACGAAGTCTGGACGGCGGTGAACAGGATCGGCGAATTGTCCGGCAAGACCCATGCTCCAGCCGAGCGTGTGCGCAATGTCGAACGGGCGATGCGGATGGTGACGATCGATGCAGCCTACACGCTCGGCGTCGACGACCGCATCGGCAGCATCGAGGCCGGCAAATATGCCGACTTCGTCGTCCTCGACAAGGACCCGCAGGAAGTCAGCGCCAAGACGATCAAGGACATCAAGGTGATTGCCACCATCACGGCCGGCAATGCGATGCTGACGTCGCAGACGCGAAATCCAAACTGGTGATAAGTCGAACGAGCTGTCTGCCGCTTTTTTGGCAGAGATCGTTTCCTGTTTAGAAAGGTTGCAAGTACCGATACTGCACAGTATCGTGATTTGCTGGCTGAACAGGATTTTCGAACATGCTTCGTGCCTTCCTTGCTGCTGCCTTGTCTATTGCTCTGGGCCTGCCGACGGCCCTCGCTCAATCCTATCCGTCGGGCTCCATCACCTTTCTCGTTCCCTATGCCGCCGGCGGCAGCGCTGACATTGTCGCGCGGCTGATCGGTCAGAAGTTGCAGGAACGCCTCGGCCGTCCGGTCGTGATCGAAAACCGTCCCGGCGGCTCCGAAATGATCGTTACGGAAGCGCTTGCTCGTTCTGCGCCGGACGGACACACCATTGCGATCCTGTCCAACGCCATCGCCATCAACGAAACGTTGGTGCCGAACCGGCGCTTCGATCTGGAGAAGGATATTACGCCCATCGCGCGCGTCATCGAATTGCCGTTCGCGCTGATGGTGCATCCGTCGGTGCCGGCGAAAAACGTCACCGAGTTCGTGGCCTATGCGAAGGCCAATCCCGGCAAGCTCAATTACGGTCACCTCGGACCGGGCAGCCCGCACTTCTTCACGATGGAATGGCTGAAGCGCAATGCCGGCCTCGACATCATGGCTGTCCCTTACAAGGGTGCAGCGCCGGCCTATGCCGCGCTGGTCGCCGGTGAGGTGCAGGTCGTGGCCTCCGGGCTCGGCGCAGCAACGCCGTTCCTCGATGCGAAACAGGCCATCGCGCTCGCCGCCTTTTCCGCCAAACGGCCGGCATCACAGCCGCAGCTGGCGACCATTGCCGAAGCCGGTTTCACGAATTTCAATCTCGGTTCGTGGATGGGGATTTTCGTGCGCAGCGGCACCCCGATCGAGATCGAACAGAAGCTCGAGACCGAAGTCCTGGCGGTGCTCAACGATCCCGAGCTGAAGGGCCGTCTCGACAAACTCAGCCTCGATATATCGCCGCTGAAGAAGGCCGAATTCGCCGCCTTCGTGCGCAAGGAAATCAAGGCCTGGGAAGATATCGTGAAGTCGACCGCCACTAAGCGGTGACGCCAAAGAGGTCGGACACTGCAAGAAGTCGGACACCGGCTGGCTTCTTCGTGGCGTATCCGGGAGCTGCGCTCGACCGAAATACGCCCGCCTTCGTCGCGGCATTCAAGAGCATCGGGCCCGGACAGCAATCCTCTGTCCGGGCCGACGTATTCCTACTTCTTCTTTTTGGCTTTTTTCTTTGACGTCTTTTTCGCCTTCTTCGCCATAGCGTCCTCTTTGCGGTTTGAGGTGATACGCCACACGAGCCACCCTGTTCGGAAGCCCCGCGAATAATCTCAGGTGATTCGGCAAAAGAGTCACGGGTACCGGCGCGGCGTTGCAACCGGGCCGCCACTTTTCCTGTGGCCGATGGCGGAAACAGCACGGCCGTCCATCGCCGCACGCCCGCGTCACGCGCAAGACCGCGGCGGCACAGGCCACCGGCCCGGCCATATCGGGGGTTGCGGTCTTAAGCCCTTTTCGCCACAACGCCGCGCATGTTGAACATTGAAAACCTGTCCGTCCGCGTTGCCGGGCGCCTTCTTCTCGACGAGGCCACGGTGCGCGTGCCGGCCGGCTCACGCGC
>JAEYVN010000536.1 GCA_023431725.1 Pseudomonadota bacterium | reverse complement strand
TGAATGCAGTGTCGTTGGGCGGCTGGACCTCGTCGGCCTATCTCCTCGCCTGCACCACCCCTGTAAAGTCGCTTGCCGACCTGAAGGGCAAGCGTGTGCGCGCGGCCGGCGGCAACGCCGACATGCTCAAGATGGCGGGGGCCGTCCCTGTCGGCGCGACGCTGGTCGAGGCCGTGAGCCTGCTGCAGCGTGGCGGTCTCGATTGCCAGCACGGCATTGCCGACTGGCTGCGCACCTTCGGCTACGCCGATTATGCCAAACACGTCGTCGACATGCCGCTCGGTCTCAGCGGTCCCGCGCTCGGCTTCTTCATGAATCGCGATGCATGGAACAAGCTCACCCCCGAACAAAAGAAAATCCATCTCGACGAGGCGGTGAAGCTCAGCGCCCAGATGGCAATCGGCAACTTCATCGTGGCAAACGAGGAAGGCCTGAATGCTGTCATCAAGGACAAGGGCGTGCAGATGATCAAGCCCGATGCCGACTTCGAGAAGGTCGCCACCGAATATGAGAAGGTGCAGAAGGCCCGGAACGTCGAAACCGGCAAGAGCTTCGGCCTGAAGGACCCCGGCGCCATCATCGACGCCTACGAAAAGAACGTCGAGAAATGGCGCAAGCTCTCGCCGGAGATCGGCCGCGACGTCAATAAGTTCATCGACGCGCTGAACCGCGAGATCTACTCCAAGATCGACGTCAACAAGCTCTGAACACGTTCCCATCATCCTGAGGTGTGTACGCGCAATGCGATCTGAGCCTCGATGGGTGAACGGCCAGGATAACGGCCGTCGCCCTTCGAGACCGTCGCTCCGCAACGGCACCTCAGGGTGACGGCCCACTCTCCCCGGAAATTCAACCGTGATCGAACGCCTGCTCAAATGGCTTGAATGGCCGATCCACATCTTCCTCTGGATCGCCCTCGTCGCCGGTTTCCTGATGATGCTGCAAGTCAGCGCGGACGTGACCGGACGCTATTTCTTCAACCGTCCGCTGGATGGAACGACGGAAATCGTCGCCGCCTATTACATGGTGATCATCGCCTATCTGCCCTGGGCGTATCTCGCCAAAAACGACACGCATATCAGCGTCGACATCTTCACGCGGCTCATGCCGGATGCTGTTGCGCATTGGCTCGACATCGTCGTCAAGATCATTGTTGTCGCCTATCTGAGCTTGTTCGTCTGGCAGACGGCCTCGCAGGCCATCGGACAGACGCGCATTCATGAGGTCTGGCAGGCTGGCGTGATCTTCATTCCGGTCTGGCCGATGCGCTGGGTGCCGCCGATCGCCGGCGGTCTGATGCTGCTCTATCTTGTGCTGAAAATCATCGACGACATCATAAAGGGACCGCAACCACGTTCTGAGCGCAGCGAAGGAGACTTCGCATGACGACGCTCCAGGTGGCCGGCACCAGCATCATGATGATGCTGGTTCTGATCGGTCTGAGGGTGCCGATCGGTGTGGCAATGGGCGGCGTTGCCTTTCTCGGCCTGTGGTATCTGCGCAACTTCAACGTCGCGCTCAGTGTGTTGCGTGACACGCCCTTCGTTTTCGCCGCGAACTGGGATCTTTCGGCAATCCCGATGTTTCTGTTGATGGGCGCTATTGCCTCCAATACGGGCATCGGCGCCGGCCTGTTTCGCGCCGCCTATGCCTGGTTCGGACGCCTGCCGGGCGGTCTTGCGGTCGCGACCAACTGGGCCTGCGCCGGCTTCGGCGCGGCCTCCGGCTCCAGCATTGCAGCGGCCGCCGTCATGGCACGGCTGTCCGTACCGGAAATGATCAAGAACAAATATGACAAGGCGCTTGCCACCGGCGTCTGCGCGTCGGGCGGCACGCTCGATGCGTTGATCCCGCCGTCGATTCTCTTCGTCGTCTACGGCGTCTTCGCGGAAGTGTCGATCTCGAAGCTGCTGCTCGCCGGCATCATACCGGGCCTGCTCACGGCCGGCGTCTACATGATCATGATCGTCGCGCGCTGCTGGCTCAATCCGAAGCTCGGGCCGCCGGTGGAGTTCGCCAGCAACGATGCGATGTGGAAGGAGCGATGGGCGTCGCTGCGCGACATCTGGCCGATCCTTATCCTGATCGTTGCGGTGATGGGTGGCCTCTATTGGGGTGTCGTCTCGCCGACCGAATCCGGCGCTGCCGGCGCATTGATCGCAACCATGGTCGGAATCCTGCAGGGCAAGCTCTCGTTGAAAGGCTTCATCGACAGTTTCAAGGACGCCATCGGTACGACTGCGCAGCTGTTTTTCATCGGCATCGGCGCCGTCATCTACACCAAGTTTCTCGCGCTTTCGGGCTCATCGCAACTCATGGTCGAAATGGTCGGCCAGTGGGCGCTCGATCCATTGCTGCTCGTCATCGCCGTTTCGATCATTTACCTGATCCTCGGCATGTTCCTCGACCCACTCGGGATGATCCTTCTGACCATCCCGGTCTTCGTGCCGATGTTCATGGCGCTGAATCTCGATCTCGTCTGGTTCGGCGTGCTGGTGGTGAAATATATCGGCATCGGTCTTCTCACTCCGCCGGTCGGCTTCAACATCTACGTCGTCGCCGGGGCGCTCAACAACCAGATTCCACTCGCGACTATTTTCCGCGGCTGTTTCTGGTTTCTGGGATGCGAGGTGATCATCATGACGCTGCTGATCGCCTTCCCGCAGATCTCGCTCTGGCTGCCGAGCACGATGAATTAATGCCTTCGTCATTCCGGGCACGGCCCGGATGACGCCCTCAATGGAACTTGATCTGAATCAGCGCGTTACCTCCGGCACTTCTGCCGGACCGCTTCATGACAACACCGCAAATCCTCGCCTTCGCGATCCTCGCCGCGATGATGGCTCTGTTCGTCTGGGGCAAACTTCGCTACGACATGGTCGCGGTGCTGGCGCTGCTCGCCTGCCTGTTCACCGGCATCGTTCCTTTTGACAAGGCGTTTTCCGGCTTTTCCGACGATATCATCATCATTGTCGCAACCGCATTGATCGTCAGCGCTGCAGTTGCACGATCCGGCATGATCGAAGCCGCCTTGCGCCCTATCGCGCCATGGCTGACCACACCGACCATTCAGGTCTTCGTCCTGACCGCCGTGGTCGCCGCTCTGTCCGGCTTTGTGAAGAATATCGGCGCGCTGGCGATGATGATGCCGGTCGCCTTCCAACTCGCGCGGCGCACCGGCACCCCCGCTTCCGCCATGCTCATGCCCATGGCGTTCGGCTCGCTGCTCGGCGGCATTGTCACGCTGGTCGGAACCTCGCCGAACATCATCGTCTCGCGCGTGCGCCAGGAGATACTCGGCGAACCTTTTCGGATGTTCGACTTCGCACCGGTCGGCGTGTTCCTCGCGGTTGGCGGCGTCGCGTTCCTGGCTTTCGGCTGGCGCCTTCTGCCCGAACGCAAAGGAGCCGCATCGATGGATGCCGCTTTCAATCTGGAAGGCTACACCACCGAAGTCAGCGTCCCGGAGGATTCGGAATTTGTCGGCAAGACCGTGAAGGATCTTGAAGCATTGAGCGAGAACGAAATCGAAGTGCTTGCGATCCTGCGACGAAGGCAGCGCAACTCATCGCCCAGTGGCGGCGTGAAATTGCGTGCCGGCGACATCATCATTCTGCAGGGCGAGCCTGCGGCTCTGGAAAGCGTCGTCGGCGCGGCAAAACTCAAGCTCGTGCGCAACGAGGTGACCAAGGACACCGACACACCGACCGACGACATCGGCGTGTTCGAAGGTATCGTCACGCCGGATTCCTCATTGATCGGAAATACGCCGGCGACCATGCGGCTCTACGACCATTTTCAGGTCAATCTTCTTGCCGTCAGCCGCGCGGGCAAACGCATCGCACATCGCCTCCGGGCACTTCGCTTTCAGCCCGGCGACGTCATCATGCTGCAAGGCGACCTGAACAGGATGCCCGATGCCCTTGGCCAGTTGCGCGT
>JAEYVN010000371.1 GCA_023431725.1 Pseudomonadota bacterium | reverse complement strand
ACCCGCGTTGATGCACGCGGACAATTGACTGTGATGTGCAAGGCCGCCGTCCCCCGTTGTGATAGCCTCCAGTTCGTCCGGACGTCTCGGCAGGATGGGAAGCTCCACGAGCGGCGGGAATTGATCCCGCCCTTCAGCTGCGCAGCAGCGATACGCCGTCGGCAAGACGGTCAGCGGGAGACAAACATGAGCTTGGACAACACCTTACAGCAGCGTACCTCGCCCCGCGGTCGGCCGGGGCCCGAGGATTTGGTGCCGTCGCGCTACGCGCTGCGGGTCGGCGACATTGACGTGCTGGTGATCAGCGATGGAGTGCTGCCAATTCCAGCCCCGGTTTTGGCCACCAATGTCGACCCGGCCGTCCGAGGCGCCTGGCTGGATGACATGTTCCTGCCGCGGGACATGATCGATTGGCCGCTGAATGTGGTCGTGGCGCGTAGCGGCGACCGGACCATACTCATCGACGCGGGGCTAGGGTTGGAGTTCGCAGACTTCCCGCAGGCCGGGCGGACGGTGCAGCGACTCGAGGCGGCCGGCATCGATCTTCCGTCCGTGACCGACGTGGTGCTGACCCACATGCACATGGATCACGTTGGCGGGCTGCTCGTCGATGGAGTGAGAGAGCGGCTGCGTCCGGACCTGCGGGTCCACGCGGCGGCCGCTGAGATCAAGTTCTGGGCGTCGCCCGACTTCTCCCACGCAGCCATGCCGCAGCCAATACCGGACGTGCTTCGGCGGACGGCCGGGCGGTTCTTGAACGAGTACGACCGCCAGCTGCGGCCGTTCGAGGAGCAGCACGAGGTGGCGCCGGGCGTGGTCGTCAGTCGCACCGGCGGTCATACCCCCGGGCACAGCGTGGTCCGTCTGGCGTCCGGCGGCGACCGGCTGACATTCGCCGGCGACCTCGTGTTCCAGGTCGGGTTCGACCATCCCGACTGGCATAACGGCTTCGAACACGACCCCGAAGAGGCGGCCCGCGTCCGGGTCCGTCTGTTGCGGGAGGTGGCGGCGACCGGCGAGGCGCTGGTGGCCACTCACCTGCCGTTCCCGTCGGTCTGCCATGTAGCGGCCGCCGGCGATGTCTTTCGCTGGGTCCCGGCGGTCTGGGACTACTGACCGCTTGAGCCGGTCATTGAGTCTTCCTTGCCGGCCGCAGCACCAGCACGTTGCCGGCGAGCACGGCGGCAAGGCCGAGCACGGCCGGAATGCTCCACTGGAAATTCTCGACGACTGTCGACACGGCCAGCGCGACAACCGGACCAAGCACCGCCACATAAGCGGCACGATCGGCGCCGATGCGTCCCAGCAAAGTGAAATAGCAGGCGAAGGCGACGACGGATGCGAACAGCGCGAGGTAGAGCATTCCGACGAGGTAATGCAGCGACCAATCGATGATGAAGGCGTGTCCGCGAACCGCGGCATAGATCGCCATCGCCGCACTGCCGTACAACATCGCATATCCGCTCGACGCGAACACTGGAATCTTCTGCTGATACAGGCGCGCCGAGATCATATTGCCGAAGCAGAAGGCGAACGTGCCGGTGACGCAGAGCAACAGTGCCAGCCATGCGCCGTGCTTGAATTCCGCGCCGGCAAATTGCGGATAGAACATCGCCGCCATCCCGACAGCGCCCAGCAAGCCACCCGCGACCACGCGGGGATCGATCGGTGCGCGCAGGAAAATCGCGGCGAACCATACATTGATGAAAGGTGCGAGCGAAAACACGATCGACAGAAGACCCGAGGGCAAGGTCTCGGCAGCGTGGTAGAAAAACAGGAAGTTGAGCGAAAACAGCAGCAGCCCCAACAGCGCAAAGCGTGCGTGCAGTTTGGGTGAATAGCGCAAGTTGTCGCCGCGCAAGGCGGCGATGGCGATCATGACAAGGCCGGCGAGCAGAAAGCGCCAGGCGATCGAGACGTCCGGCGATACGATTCCGACCTGGAAGTGAATGCCGATCCAGGCAAAACCCCATGCCACCACGACCGTGGCATAGAGGAACAGATCGAACGCCGTCAGCCGCACACGATTCAACATAGGGCGGCTGCTTTCGCTCCGGTCGCCCTCACAAGATCGCTTGGCGCGATTTCGATCTGCAGGCCGCGCCGGCCGCCATTGACGAGAACGGTGGTCTGCGACAATGCCGCTTGTTCGATGAATGTGGTGGTGCGCTTGCGTTGACCGAGCGGCGAGATGCCGCCGACATGATAGCCGGTGATGCGTTCGGCTTCGGGCGGTAGCAGCATGGCTGCGTCCTTTGCGCCTGCCGCCGATGCGAGACGCTTCAGGCTGACTTCCTTGTCCGACGGCACCAGCACGCACACGACCGCGCCGCCGGCTTTCGCCATCAATGTCTTGAGCAATCGCGCCGGTGGAATGCCGAGGGCTTCGGCGGCCTGCATGCCGATGCGCGCGGCGTTCGGATCGTAATCGTATTCGTGCAGCGTGAAGGGAATGCCGGCCTTCTCGAGTGCGGTCGTTGCCGGCGTCGATCTGGCCATCTGCTTTCTTCCTTCACCTCTCCCCGCCGCTTCCTCTTTTCACC
>JAEYVN010000367.1 GCA_023431725.1 Pseudomonadota bacterium | reverse complement strand
TCTTCGGTTCAACGGAGACGATCATGTTCGACGCCAAACGCCTGCTCGATCAATTCCTGGGAGCACAGGGTCAGTCCATACCCGGCAGCCGCGGAGGCTTGCCCCAGCAACAGGGCGGCCAAGGCGGTGTCGGCGATATGATCGGCGGCTTGGGCAATGTCCTGGGTAACAATATGGGCGGGATCGGCGGCGGCGCTGTCGCTGGCGGGCTGGCAGCGTTGCTGCTGGGGTCCAAATCCGGACGCAAGATGGCTGGCAGCGCATTGCAGCTTGGCGGCATGGCCGTTGTCGGCGCGCTGGCCTACAGGGCGTATCAGAACTGGCAAAGCGGGCAGACCGTGACGCAATCGACGGTGCCATCGGCACAAGGCGCCTTGCCGCCGCCGCCGGCCGACACGCCATTTCTGCCCGCACGCGAATCCGACCAGCAATCGCTGAGCCGGCATCTGCTGCGCGCGATGATCTCCGCGGCAAAATCCGATGGTCATGTCGATGCCAAGGAGCAGGCCACGATCTTTGCCGAAATGGACAAGCTGCCGCTCGATGCTGACGACAAGGCTTTCGTGATCGATGAATTGCGCAAGCCGCTCGATGTGGACGCGGTCGCAAGCGCGGCGCGCACGCCTGAAGAAGCGGCCAGCATCTACACCGCATCATTGCTCGCGATCGACGTCGATAACGCTTCCGAGCGCGCCTATCTTGGACTGCTGGCCGCGCGGCTCAACCTCGATGACGGACTGGTGAAACACCTGCAGGCGACAGTCGAGAGCGCCACGGTGCCGGCGGCAAAACCGGCGACGGCTGGCTGAATGGCGTCATTCCGGGGCGCGGGCTAAGCCCGCGAACCCGCAATCCAGGGCGTCAATTCAAGTCCTCGACTCTGGGTTCGGAGTTCGCTCCTTCGGCGCGCTCAGAAATGACAACTGACAAACTAAAAAGCCGGGCAATGCCCGGCTTTTTTCATAGTCCATTCCGGCAGACGCCGATCAATGCATAGCCGTCCCGGAGAGATGAAAATCGAGCGACTTGAAGTGATCAAGCCGTGCGAGTTCCCTGTCGAGCGCGGAACTGCTGTCGCTCTTCTCCAGCTTCTTCACCTGCTCTTCGGCTTTCTTGATCCGCGCCTCGAGCACGGCCTTGTCGAAGTCCTCGACCGCCGTCGCGACATCGGCCAGCACCGTCAGACCGCTCGGCGACACTTCGGCGAAGCCGCCGAAGATCACGACCTTCTCTTCGCCGCCGTTGCGCTTGATCGTCATGATGCCTGGACGCAGCGTCGTCACGAACGGCGCATGACCGGCCAGGACGCCGAAATCGCCTTCGGCACCCGGAACGTCGACCTGTTCGACTTCTCCGGAAATGAGAAGCCGCTCAGGCGAGACGAGATCGAAATGAAAGGTGGCCATTTGTAATCTCTCGCTGGGTCGTTCCGGCCGAGCAAAGCAAGGGCCGGAATCCATAACCACCGAACTTGACGTGAAGAACGGTGGCTATGGTCCCCGCTCGCGCGGGGACGACGATAAATCGTTACGCCGCTTCCGCTGCGAGCTTCTTGCCCTTCTCGACCGCTTCTTCGATCGAGCCGACCATGTAGAAGGCTGCTTCCGGCAGGTAGTCGTACTTGCCTTCGCACAGACCCTTGAAGCTCTTGATGGTGTCGGCGAGTTCAACGAACTTGCCCGGCGCGCCGGTGAAGATTTCCGCGACGTGGAACGGCTGCGACAGGAAGCGTTCGATCTTGCGGGCGCGGGCGACCGCGACCTTGTCCTCTTCCGACAGTTCGTCCATGCCGAGAATGGCGATGATGTCCTGCAGGGCCTTGTAGCGCTGCAGGATCTGCTGCACCTGACGGGCGACCTGATAATGCTCCTCGCCGACGATCAGCGGCGACAGCATGCGCGAGGTCGAGTCCAGCGGATCCACCGCCGGATAGATGCCCTTTTCCGAAATCGCACGCGACAACACCGTGGTGGCGTCCAAGTGCGCAAACGAAGTTGCAGGTGCCGGGTCGGTCAAGTCGTCGGCCGGAACGTAAATGGCCTGCACCGAGGTGATCGAACCCTTGTTGGTGGTGGTGATGCGCTCCTGCAGCGCGCCCATGTCGGTCGCGAGCGTCGGCTGATAACCCACCGCCGAAGGAATACGGCCGAGCAGCGCCGACACTTCCGAACCCGCCTGGGTGAAGCGGAAGATGTTGTCGACGAAGAACAGCACGTCCTGGCCCTGATCGCGGAAGTGCTCGGCGACCGTCAGACCGGTCAGACCGACGCGGGCGCGCGCTCCGGGCGGCTCGTTCATCTGGCCGTAAACCAGGGCGCATTTGGAGCCTTCGCCGCCGCCCTTCTTGTTCACGCCCGATTCGATGAACTCGTGATAAAGGTCGTTACCTTCGCGGGTCCGCTCACCGACGCCGGCGAACACGGAGTAACCACCGTGCGCCTTGGCGACGTTGTTGATCAGCTCCTGAATCAGCACGGTCTTGCCGACGCCGGCGCCGCCGAACAGGCCGATCTTGCCGCCCTTGGCGTAGGGCGCCAGCAGGTCGACGACCTTGATGCCGGTGACGAGAATTTCAGCTTCGGTGGACTGGTCGGTGTAGCTCGGCGCTTCCTGGTGGATGGCGCGGGTGCCTTCCGACTTGATCGGGCCGGCTTCGTCGATCGGCTCGCCGATCACGTTCATGATGCGGCCGAGCGTGCCGTCGCCGACCGGAACCGCGATCGGCTGGCCGGTGTCTTTCACTTCCTGGCCGCGCACCAGACCTTCGGTGACGTCCATCGCGATCGTGCGCACGGTGGACTCGCCGAGATGCTGCGCTACTTCCAGCACCAGGCGGATGTTGCCGTTCTTGGTTTCGAGCGAGTTCAGAATGGCCGGCAGGTGGCCCTCGAACTGCACGTCGACGACGGCGCCCATGACCTGGGTGACGCGACCGATCTGGTTAGCTGCTGTGGCCATGATTAGCTCTCCTTCGAAATTCTGTACTT
>JAEYVN010000296.1 GCA_023431725.1 Pseudomonadota bacterium | reverse complement strand
ATATTTGCATTGGCGATTTTGATCCCGCAATGCCGGAATGAATGCAACTGCAATTCGACGCAGGGGGTGGTGCTCGGAGTGCGGCGTGTCCGGTCGCGAACGGTCGCCGAACTCAGAGGACCAAGGGAGTTGAACTTGAAGGGGCTAGCCATGAAGAAATTCGCAGTACCGGCGGTTCTTGCAGCCGCCGTTTTGACCAGCGCGCCAGCGCTCGCCGCCGATCTGAAGGCGGTCTACAAGGCAGCGCCGCCGCCGCCGGTGTCGTACAATCCTTGGGATGTTGCGATCGGTGGTGCCGTTGCGACCGACTATAACTTCCGCGGTATTTCTCAGACGGATCGCGGCGCGGCCGGCTTTGCTTACATCGAAGGCCGCTACAATCCGAATGCACAGTTTCAATGGTACGCCGGTATCGCCGGCGCGACTGTGAAGCTCGTGACCGATCCCAGCGCCGAAATCGATTTCTACGGCGGTCTGCGCTCGACCTTCGGCGCTTTCCAGCTCGATCTCGGCCTGATGTATTACTACTACCCGAAAGAGCAGCAGCAATTCGGCGGAATCGGCGCGGGCCCGGGTGGCACGAACCTGGTCACGAGCAACGCGAACCTGGGTCTCCCTCCGTATACCGTCAGCAACACGGACTTCCTGGAATTCTATGCCAAGGCGACCTACACGTTTAACGACAACTTCGCCATCGGCGGCGGTGTGTATTACACCGACGACTGGCTGGGCCTGAACGCGAGCGGCACCTACGCTGCCGTGAATGCCAAGTTCACCGGCACTGCGCTGCCGAATGGTGCCGGCTGGTACGTGTCAGGCGAAATCGGCAAATACTGGTTCGGCACCGGCGACTTCTTCGGTGCGCCGTTGACCCTTCCGGATTATGCGACCTGGAACGCCGGCATCGGCTTCACCTACAAGGCCGTCACGCTTGATCTGCGCTACTATGACACCGATGCATCGCCGACCGAGTGCTTCACACTCACTGGCGATGTCCGTGGCGTGAACAGCGGCTCCGGCACTTCCAACTGGTGCTCGGAAGCCTACATCGCCAAGCTGTCGTTCGACACCACGCTGGGTGCTCTGAAATAATCGAAATCTGATCTCCAAGTTGCCTGAGCGGCGGCCGAAAGGCCGCCGCTTTTTTCTTTGCCGACTGAGGGCGATCTGGCATTGGCGTTGCACTCTCAAAGACGGACCAGAACGCTGCTCACCGCATGCAGATCGATCGCAAATCACTGTCCATGGTTGCCGGCGCTGCCGGCGGGGGCCTCGCCATCGGCCTCATGTATCTGTTGTCGCTGGAAACCGAGTTTCCGCTCGCCTCGATCCCGTTCGCGACCTCGATCGTACTGATGACCGGTTCGCCGGAGGCAGCGCCGGCGCGGCCGCGTGCGCTGGTCGGTGGTCATGTCCTGTCGGCGCTGGTCGGCGTGGCGGCGCTGAAGCTGGCTGGCCCGTTGCCCTGGGTTGCCGCTGTGGCGGTCGGCGCGGCGATGCTGGTGATGCTGGCCACGGATTGCTTTCACCCGCCGGCCGGCATCAGCCCGATCATCATCGTCATGAACGGCATGTCCTGGGGCTTCGTCGTCATCCCCGTGGCGGCCGGCGCGCTGATCCTGCTGGCCTACAGCTGGGTCTGGACCAATTATGTGCGCCGGCAGCGATGGCCGGATCGATGGTGGTGATTATTCGGCCGCGGCCTTCGGCGTCTTTTCGGCCAATCGATGGGCGTTGCCGTCACGTTCCAGCGTAATGTGACGTCCGTGCAATTCCGTCAGTGTTGAACGATGGCCGATCGACACGATCGTCGTGCCTTTCAGCCGCTCATGCAGCAGCGCATACAGCCTGGCTTCCGACGGCTCGTCGAGCGACGCGGTGGCTTCATCCAGGAACAGGTAGTCCGGTCGCTGCAACAACGCACGTGCCACGCCGAGCCGCTGCTGTTCGCCGAGCGAGAGGATGCGATTCCAGTGCGCCTCCTCGTGCAGCTTGTCGATGAGGCTCTCCATGCCGACCGCATGCAGGGCTTCAGCGAGCGCGGCATCGTCGAATGTGCCGGCATCGGCCGGATAGGACAGGGCGAGTGCGAGCGACGTCACCGGGAAATAGGGCCGCTGCGGCAGCACCATGACGCGCGCATCGGCCGGGATCGAGACGCGGCCCTTGCCGAAAGGCCAAAGCCCGGCGATGGCGCGGAACAGCGTCGACTTGCCGGCGCCTGAAGGGCCGGTGAGCAGGACACGCTCGCCCGGATGAAAATGCGCCTGGGCCTGCGCGAGCAGATCCTTGCCGTCCGGCCGCGCGACTGAAAGTTCGTCGATGCGAACCGACTTTTCGGAACGGTGCGGTGTGACCGAGATGTTCGAAGCCGCATGCATGTCGGTCGCATTGTCGAGCGAGCGGTTGAAGCCGCTGAGGCGTTCGATGATCGCGGCCCATTCCGCAACCGTGCGATAGACCGTCACAAAGAACGACAGCGATTCCTGCACGCTGCCAAAGGCGCTGGCGGTCTGGGTCAGCGTGCCGAGTTGCATGCTGCTGGAAAAATAGGCTGGGCTGACCACGATGTAAGGGAAGATCACGGCCGCCTGCGAATGGCTTTGCTGAACGAAGATGATCTTCTTCTGTCGCGACATCAGTTTCATGAAGTTGCTGATGACATGGCTGAAGCGATCGCCGAGCCGGCTGTTCTCGGCGCTCTCACCACGCAGCAACGCTATCTGTTCGGAATTTTCTCGCACGCGGACAAGATTGAAGCGAAAGTCCGCTTCGTATCGCTGTTGCTGGAAATGCAGCGCGGCGAGCGGCCAGCCGACCCAATGCGTGATCACCGTGCCGAGTACCGAATAGATCAGCGCGGCCCACACGAGATAGCCGGGAATATGGACCGGCGCACCGAACAGCGTCAGTGGTGCGGCTTCCGACAGCGACCACAGGATTGCCAGGAACGAGACCAGCGTCACGATCGCACCGAGCAGCCGCACTGTAATGAGCAGCGTACGCTCGATGAACTGGTTGATGTCTTCGGCGATGCGCTGGTCCGGGTTGTCAGCCGCATCGCCGAGAAGCTGCATGCGGTAATGGGCCGATTGCGCCAGCCAGCGGTCCAGATAATTTTTCGTCATCCAGGTGCGCCAGCGGATCTGGAGCCACTGGTTGAGGTAGAGCTGGTAAACGGCGAGCACGACAAAAATTGCTGCCAGCGCACAAAAGATCCAGATCTCGCTGACAAACGAGTTCCAGTCGCGATCCTGCAGCGCGTTGAAGAAGCGCGCATTCCATTGATTGATCAGGACGTTGATCGCGACGATCGATAATTCGATCGCGATCACAGCACCCAGAAGCAGCAGCCCCGGCCTCCGGTCCTCGGAGCGGAAATAGGGAATCGACAATCGCCAGATATCGCCAATAAGGCGGGACAAGTTGCTCACGAATGGCCTGTTCTTTTTGGTGCAATGCAAGATGAGATAGGGCGCGAACGTTTGTCGACAATGGCTGGCCCGCCGCGGCCCAGGCGGCGGAACGCATGTCGCTATGCACACGACCTTCGACGCAAAGTGGCGACATCGACGAAGGTGGTCTTGTGCAAAGGAAACATCCCGTCCAAACTATGACGAAGCTGTCGGAATATCGCACAGGTTCCGACGGTTTATAATGAAAAAGCCGGCCAAAAAGTCCGGAATATAAAAGGTCGTTAGGGAGGATCTCATGACCAAAAAATCGGAGAAAGTGACGTCGCGCCGTAAATTCGTATTGGCGATGGGCGCCACGGCGTCAGCGGCCGTAGCTGCGCCGCGTGTCGCCAAAGCGCAGGGCCCGATCAGCATGCGCTGGCAAAGCACATGGCCCTCGAAAGACATTTTCCACGAATTTGCACTCGATTACGCCAAGAAGGTCAATGACATGACCGGTGGCGACCTCAAGATCGAGGTGCTGCCGGCGGGTGCCGTGGTTCCAGCCTTCCAGCTGCTCGATGCGGTGTCAAAGGGCGTTCTGGACGGTGGCCATGGCGTGATGGTTTACCATTACGGCAAGCAGACCGCGCTGGCGCTGTGGGGCTCGGGTCCGGGCTTTGCGATGGACGCCGAAATGTTGCTGGCCTGGCACAAATACGGCGGCGGCAAGGAACTCCTGGAGAAGCTTTACGCATCGGTTGGCGGCAATGTGGTGTCGTTCCCCTATGGTCCGATGCCGACCCAGCCGCTCGGCTGGTTCAAGAAGCCGATCGCCAAGGCCGAGGATATGAAGGGCCTCAAATTCCGCACCGTCGGTATCTCCATTGACGTGTTCACGGGAATGGGGCTCGCCGTCAACGCGTTGCCTGGCGGCGAAATCGTCTCCGCCATGGATCGCGGTCTGCTCGATGCGGCAGAATTCAACAATGCCTCGTCGGATCGCGCGCTCGGCTTTGCCGACGTGTCCAAGGTCTGCATGTTGCAGAGCTATCATCAGAACGCCGAGCAGTTCGAAATCCTGTTCAACAAGGACAAGTACAACGGGCTGCCGGACCGGATGAAGTCGATCATCGCGAATGCAGCGGAAGCCGCCAGTCAGGACATGTCCCTGAAGGCGATCGACCGTTACTCGCAGGATTATCAGACGCTGCAGCAGAAGGACAACGTCCGCTTCTACAAGACGCCGGACGCGATTCTGAAAGCGCAGCTCGAGGTCTATGACGAGGTCGTCAAGAAGAAGTCTGCGGAGAATCCGATGTTCAAGGAAATCCTGCTGTCGCAGCTCAAATTCGCCGAGCGCGCGACCAAGTG
This sequence comes from Pseudomonadota bacterium, assembly GCA_023431725.1. GTDB lineage: Bacteria > Pseudomonadota > Alphaproteobacteria > Rhizobiales > Xanthobacteraceae > Pseudorhodoplanes. Next base: position 288 of record JAEYVN010000296.1, on the reverse strand, counting down.
GGAGCAGGACACGGTGGTCAGCCGCCGCATGGCATACGACCATTACTTCGGTGCCAACGGCGCAGCCAAGAAGATCTAGGAATCCCAAAAAGTGACAGGGCACCATTCGGTACGTCGCGACCGGATGGTGCTTTGCGTTATCGGGGGCACTCTGCGCGACTGGCTGTAACGAATGACTGTTCAACGCTTTCTCTTCGCCATCGACGGTATCAGTACCTGGGTTGGTAAAGCTGCTTCGTGGTTGATGATTGTTCTGATGCTTGTGGTCTGCGCGGAAGTGTTCAAGCG
>JAEYVN010000041.1 GCA_023431725.1 Pseudomonadota bacterium | reverse complement strand
GTGACCGGCTCGGCCGTCAAAGCCGGCACCATCCGCGGTCTCGGCGTCACCAGTCGCGAGCCCTGGCCCGCGCTTCCCGACGTGCCGCCGATTGCGGCGACGTTACCGGATTTCGAGGTGCGCTCCTGGATCGGCATCGCAGCGCCGGCCGCCACCCCGCCAGCCGTCGTATCGCGCCTGAACGCGGCCATGCGCAAGTCGCTGCAATCACCGCAGGTCAAGGAGCAGCTCGGCACCCTGGGCGTGTTGCCCGAAGCGACGAGCCCCGACGGCATGCGCGACTTCGTTGCGCGCGAGATCGCTCGCTGGCAAGGCGTGATTGAGAAGTCCGGCATTGAGCGCCAGTAACAACGGCTACTCAAGTCGCGAGTTGCCACCGGCGCGTCAGCGCGCGCCGGCCATGAACGCTTCCATCCGCGTGGCGAGGTGAACAGGCACCTCGTCCATCGGATAATGGCCGCTGTTGGGAACCACCTCGATCACCGCATGCGGGAAGAGCGTCGGAATGACCGCCTGCAGCATGTCCGCTCGTACCCCGCCGTCGTGTTCGCCGGCCATTACGAGCATGGGCGCTTTGGCCTTGTCCGCGCCGGCGGAAAGATCGTCGCGAATGAACGAACGCATGTAGTTCCGAAACGCTTCGGGACGTGACGTTTCCCTCGCCCGCTTCAGCAGGTTCGTCATCCAGACCTTCGACAGACGCTGTCCGGTCGACACGCCGATAATACCCAGCGCAGCCTCGTCGCTGTCGCAGGCTGATGCAAAGAAGTTGAATGCATCGTCGTCGAATGGCAGGGCGATGGCCGGGACTGGAGTCAATGCAACCACCGATTTGATGCGGTCGCCGCCATCAATGGCGATCTTCTGCACCGCCTTGCCGGTCATCGAGTGACCAACGACATGAAACTCGCTCCAGCCGAGTTCGTCAGCCAGAGCAAGAGCATCCCCGGCAACCTCCTCGATCGTATAGTCGCCGGCGATATCCCTGGAATGGCCGTAGCCTCGGATATCGGCAAAGGCATAGGTGAAAGCCGCGGGATCCAGATGATCGAAAAGGCTGGCATAGCCACGATGGTCGCTGAACCAGCCGTGCAGAACGATAACCTTTTCCGGTCCGTTGCCGATGATCTTGTGCCACATCATCTGTTCTCCCCCAGCCGCGTTTCGCGCGCCACCTTGTGCCTCAAGATATCCTATTTCTTGAGGCCGGCCGCGGACAGAACCGTCGTCCACTTGTTGATATCCTTGCGGATGAAGTCAGCGAACTCCTTCGGCGTGCTGCCGAGAGCATCGATTCCCTGCGCCTGCATCGCCTTTTTCACGACGTCGGTCTTCAGCGCCTCATTCGCCGCGACCGACAGCTTGTTGACGATGTCCGCGGGCGTTCCTGCGGGCGCGAGGAGACCGATCCAGATGCCGACATCGAACCCGGGCATTCCGGCTTCGTCCATCGTCACGACATCGGGCATGACAGCAGTCCTGGTTGGCTGTCCGACTGCGAGTGCTTTCAGCTTGCCGTCTTTCACCTGCTGGGCAAGCGGCGCGGCGACATTGAACATCAGGTTGATACGGCCGGTGAGGAGATCCGCCACGCCCTGAGCGGCGCCGCCCTGATAATGCACGGCCATGATCTTGGTGCCGGCTTTCTGGTTGAACAATTCCGTCGCGAGATGGCTCGCCGTGCCATTTCCGGACGTGCCGAAGGTCAAGTCGTCGGGATTTTTCTTGGCAAACGCGATAAGTTCCTTGACGTTGTTGGCAGCGATCGAGGGATGGGCCACCAGAACGTTGGGCACGACGCCAAGCAACGCGATCGGCTCCATGTTCTTGGCAAGGTTAAAGGCGGAACCGGTCTGCGCCGGGTTCAACGTCTGCGCCACCGTCGCCATGAACAGCGTGTAGCCGTCCTTGTCTGCGCGGCTGACGGCATCGGCCGCAAGCATGGAGCTGTTGCCCGGTCGATTTTCGATCACAACCGGCTGACCCAGCACCGTCTCCATGTGCTTGCCGACAAGACGCGCCAGCGTATCAGCGGTCGATCCAGCGCCAAATCCAACGACGATCCGGATCGGTCCGGTGGGATAGTTTTGCGCAGCGGCAGGGCTCGCTGCAAATGCACAGGCAACCAGCGCGGCGACCGCCACCTGGCGCATTTTTGACAGTGCGCTCATTCCTCGATTCCTCCTCAGGCCTCATTTTTTTGTTTTGGTTTTTATTCGGGCTAATGTTCCGAATAACCAACGCGCAATCAAGTGTCTGTCACACGACCGTGTGACGGCCAGCGTCCCGAGAATAGTGATACAGGCGTCGCCGAGGTCAGCACCGGCGTCGTCGAGACGCTCGCGCCGAGCAAGCAGAAGCAATGAGGATAAGGGATGCAATCCGATCCGGCACGCCGCGCACGCGGCGCCAAGAAAATCGGCGAGATTTTGGGCCAGCTGCCGGAGCAGGTTGAGCGCAATCTGGGCGACATCGCGCCGCAGCTTGCGACGTATGTCCTGGAGACGATCTTCGGCGAGATCTATCAGTCACCTGTGCTCGATTCCAGAACGCGGCAGATCGTGACGGTCACGGCACTCGCCACGCTGGGAACGGCAGCGCCGCAACTGCGCACTCACCTCCAGGGAGCTCTACGCTGCGGCGTATCGCGCGAGGAACTGGTGGAAATGATGATGCAGCTTGTGCCGTATGTGGGTGTCGCCGCTGCAATCAACGGTGTAACAGCCTGCCGCGAGGTCTTTGCGGAAGACGACAAGAACAATGCGACGTCGTGAGCGAAACGGAATTCGATAACGGATCATTATCGAACCCGCGTGCCCAGACCAATCTTCCGACAACTCCGCCAGGATAGCTGCCGGCCGGCAGCGTATCAGCTAGGCTGCGACCGCTGGACTGGAAGGTCCAAGTCAACCACCGGCCAGGGCAAAGCCGGACAAATCGAAGCCGTCCGAAAATCGGATCGGAATTGCGACGATCAACGCCAGCGTCCGCAATCGCGGCCCTCGAC
>JAEYVN010000280.1 GCA_023431725.1 Pseudomonadota bacterium | reverse complement strand
GCGTAGCTCCGCCGATCACCTGAGCAACGACTTCAGCTGCATTGTTGAGCGTGTGCTGGGCAAGGTGAGCGTATCGCTGTGTCGTGCGCGGCTGCGTATGCCCGAGCAATCCCTGCACCACATAGAGAGAGACACCTTCGTTCACCAGGAAGCTGGCGAACGAGTGACGCAGGTCGTGCAGGCGCACCCCATCAAGACCGGCGCGGTCCTTGATGCGGGTCCAGGGAAAGTGAAGGGACGGGCAGGGGCGCCCTGTAATCGGCGAGGGAAAAATATACGGGTTGTCGTCAAGTTTGGGGATGGCGCGCAGCAGCGCCATCGCGCGTCCGTTCAAGGCGATCACGCGCGGCCGCCCTGTCTTGGAAATCGGCACCAGAAGCGTTCGCCGCTCCCAGTCCACGTAGTCCCACTTTGCGTGCGAGACCTCGTTGCGTCGTGCACCGGTCAGCAACAGCAGCATGATTGTCTGAGCGGCGCTGCGATTTTCATCGACATTGATCGACGCGATCAGCCGTTGCGTTTCTTCGGGCGACAGAAAGCGATCCCGCTGGACGTCCGGGGCCGTGTTCAGCCCGAAGGTGGGGTTTTCCTTGACGCCGGGAATCTTCCATTTGCGGGCGAGGTTGAAGATGAAGCGAATGATGATCAGTACGCGATTGATGGTGCCGCTCGCGTAACCCTGGTCCCGCATGCGCTGCATCAGATCTGCAACAGCATCGCCTGTGATCTCATCGAGGTGGCGCGCGCCGAGAACGGGAAGGATATGCACGCGGAACACGGCTTCGTCCGTTTTCCAGCTGCGTTTGTACGCTTGGACATGCGGCAGATACCGGTCTCGGACGAGTTCTGCAAGAGTTGGAATTTCGCGCAGTTCACGTCGGCGAGCTTGCGGGTCATCTCCCAAAACTGCTTGCGCGAGAACGACGCGCGCCTTTTTTCGCGCTTGATCGAGCGTAATCGTATCGGCGGGACCAATTTTGTATTGCCGCTCACGACCTCGTTCGTCGGTGTAACGCTGGTAGAAAGTCTTCCCGCCGGATTGCCGGACTTCGAGCATGAAGCCGCGCTGGTCGGAATCGAAATAATCAACCTTGGCTCTGCCCGGGTTGCAGGTCGCTCGTTCTACAAACGATCGGGTGAGGGCGGCTTTCGGCATAAAACTCAACAACGCTTTTTTGACGAAGCTTATGTCACAACAAAGGACATTTGGTCGTCAAGTCATTGTTTTCAAAAGAACATTTTAGATGACAACTATGTCGTGTGTGACGAATTGCGCGTCGCTCATGCGGACAGATGTGTCGTAAATGCGGACATCGGAAGTGAGGCGGTATGATCGGTGACAACCGACAAGCAAAGTTTTCCGTTGTCCCGAACGTTCGATCGGTCAACCAGGAGAGACGTGATTTTGCAGCCAAGGTGCGAGCGGCAAGGGCTCTGCTTGGGTGGAGTCAGGCTGAACTTGGACAGCGGGTCGGAGTGACGCAGCGCTCAATCAATCGGCTTGAGCAGGCGAACGTTGATATCCGCAGATCAACAGCGGTTGCGATTGAAGAAGTCTTGAGAGACGAGGGCGTGTCTTTCGAAATACATCAGTCGGGCGGCTTCAAAATTGTCGTATTGCCGCGGCCGCAACGTCATCCCTAGTCGGGATGATACTTGGTCCATATTGACGAGAATATGCGTTACGCCGAACAACGCTGTTGTTCGTTCAAAAAATGCCGCACATTGGTGAATACGTCACGAAACATCTTCGGCGTTAAAACGCCAGTGTTCGTGTTGTAGCGCGAGCAATGGTAGCTATCGAAAAGCACAATATTTCCAACGCTGTTCTTGGCGCCGTGAGCGAACTTTACGGCTGATTTCCGAAATCCCAACGCGGTGACAACAGCGTCATGCGCGATGCGCCCGAGCGCAACGATGGCCTGCAGATCTCTCATCTCGCGGATCGTCGCGTCGAGAAATGATCGGCAAGTTGTAATCTCGATTGTTGTTGGTTTGTTTTCTGGTGGGACACATCGCACAGCATTTGTCACCCGCGCATCGATGAGTTCGAGTTGATCGTCGACGCGCGCTTCGAAATGTCCGCGAGCAAAGCCATATTGCACAAGTGTTTGATAGAGGAGTTCGCCGGCATAATCGCCAGTGAAGGGCCGGCCCGTCCGGTTCGCGCCCTGCAGACCGGGCGCGAGGCCAACGATCAACAGCCGCGCAGAAGCGGGGCCGAACGAAGCGACCGGTGCATTAAACCATCCAGGCTCTTCATCACGCCATTTGATCCGGAAATCGACCAGGCGAGGGCAGAGGGGACAATCGCGTCCCGGCTTGCCACTATCGCGGATGAAAGCCGGGTCCTCAGTCCTCGATGTCGTCACCATCGTAGCCGATCGTAGCCCGCTGCGACGCTGGCCGTTGGAGGAACTGCGGCGTGTGCTGGCGGGGCTCCCGCGCGTCGCGCGCTTCACGGACCGGCGCGCGCTCGTTGGGGTCGCGGCCAATTTTGTTCTGCAATTGTATGATGTCGATAAATTCGTCGGCTTGGCGGCGCAATTCGTCAGCCACCATCGGTGGCTGCGACGACATGGTCGATACGACCGTCACGCGAACCCCGCGCCGTTGCATGGCTTCGATCAACGAGCGAAAATCACCGTCTCCGGAAAACAATACCATGTGGTCTATCGAGCCGGCCAGTTCCATGGCATCGACGGCAAGTTCGATATCCATGTTGCCCTTCACCTTGCGGCGGCCGGTCTGATCGACAAATTCTTTTGTGGCCTTAGTCACCACCGTGTAGCCGTTGTAGTCCAGCCAGTCGATCAGCGGGCGAATGGAGGAGTATTCCTGATCCTCGATGACGGCCGTGTAGTAAAAAGCGCGCAGGAGATAGCCGCGAGACTGGAACTCGCGCAGCAAACGCTTGTAATCAATATCAAAACCTAGAGATTTTGCTGTCGCGTAAAGATTTGCCCCATCGATAAACAGGGCTGTCTTTTCCAGATTCGATGCCATTAGGTAGTCATATCCTCGCTGTTCGATGACGGAGCGCTCGCGGCGATTGCAAAGTGGCGCGTTTGCGGCTTAAACGCGACGTTCTGAAAGCCAAAACCAAAATGCGCCAGGAAGCTGCCGACCATACACACTAAACACAATGGGCAGCTTTGTTCCCTAACAAGTGTTAATACTTTGTTCGTTAGCAAGGGACGAAATGAGCCGTCCAAGGCTAATTAGCCAACTGCTTGAGCCTAAATTATTTCTTGCGGATTCGGGGGCACAGGGCTACCAACATGCCTAATTTCCAGGTGAATAACCCGAGATTCAAGGAGTGACGAGCCCATGGCCCGTGTCACCGTAGAAGACTGCATTGATAAGGTCGAGAACCGCTTCGAGCTCGTCCTGCTGGCAAGTCATCGCGCCCGTTTGGTGTCGTCCGGTTCGCAGATCACTGTTGATCGGGACAATGACAAGAATCCGGTCGTCGCGCTCCGCGAGATCGCCGAGACGACCATCTCTCCAGGCGACCTGAAGGAAGATCTGATCCACTCGCTGCAGAAGTATGTGGAAGTTGATGAGCCGGAAGCAGAGGCGCCGCTGATCGGCACGTCAGGATCGGCAGATGCCGATGACATGGACGTTGCGATGGAGCACATGAGCGAAGAAGAGCTCCTGCGTGGCCTCGAAGGGCTTACGCCGCCTGAAGCCCAGCCGGACGAAGAGGAATAATCGCAGTTGCGCGATTACCAAAAGGCCCGGTCATCGCGCCGGGCCTTTTTGTTTCCTAACCCTTCGTGATCGGGCTTGCCGGTACGTTCAATCGCCGTGATATCATTCCCATCGGAGGTCGGATTTGAAGTTTCCGGCCGGAGCGGAACATGGCGCGGTCGAACCCACAATTGCCCCGGATGCAGAACCAGTCACGAGCGCGTGCTCCGTTGGAGCTTGCGGCTGCTCATCTGTTGTCCGAGGCTGAAAAGCCCAAGCGGCCGGCCAAACCGCAGATGATGCGCCAATACGAGCTGGTCGACCGCGTCCGGCGCTACAATCCGGATACCGATGAGGCGCTCCTTAATCGCGCCTATGTGTACGCGATGAAGGCGCATGGCGAGCAAAAGCGCGCATCCGGCGATCCTTATTTCTCGCACCCTCTCGAAGTTGCCGCGATCCTGACCGATCTGCAGTTGGACGACGCCACAATCGTGGCGGCGCTGCTCCACGAAACGATCGAGGACACGCCGGCGACGCGGGTGGAAATCGACGATTTATTCGGTCCCGAGATCGGAGCGCTTGTCGAAGGCCTGACGAAGCTGAAGAAGCTGGATCTCGTCACCAAGGAAGCGAAGCAGGCGGAAAACCTGCGCAAGCTGCTTCTCGCGATTGCCGACGATGTTCGCGTGCTGCTGGTCAAGCTGGCCGATCGTCTGCACAACATGCGCACGCTGCATCATGTTCGGCCGGATACGCGTCGCCGGATGGCCGAGGAGACACTCGATATCTATGCGCCTCTTGCTGGACGCATGGGCATGCAGGAGATGCGGGAGGAACTGGAAGATCTTTCGTTCCGCGAGCTCTATCCCGATGCATACAACGTTGTGACGGAGCGATTGCTCTCGCTTGGACTGCGCAACAAGGATCTCATCATCGACATCGAGCAGCAGCTTACGCGCAAGCTTGCCGACCGCGGTGTCAGCGCCACGGTGAGAGGACGCCAGAAGCGCGCCTATTCGATCTGGCGGAAGATGGAGCGCAAGTCCGTCGGATTCGAGCAATTGTCCGACATTTTCGCGTTTCGGGTCATCGTTGATACACTGGCCGAATGCTATCAGGCGGTTGGCGTCGTCCATACGACCTGGCCGGTCGTGCCGGGGCGTTTCAAGGACTATATTTCGACGCCCAAGCAGAACGACTATCGTTCGATCCATACGACCGTCATCGGTCCCGGCAAGCAGCGCGTCGAGCTGCAGATCCGCACGCGGGAAATGGATGAGATTGCCGAGTACGGCATCGCGGCGCATGCGCTTTACAAGGATGCAAACGTTTCGCCATCGGATATGCTGTCACGCGAGTCCAATGCCTACGCTTGGCTGCGACGAACGATTGAATTGTTATCAGACGGCGTCAGTTCGGAGGAATTCCTCGAACACACCAAGCTTGAGCTGTTCCACGATCAGGTTTTCTGCTTCTCCCCGAAAGGCAAGTTGATCGCTTTGCCACGTCACGCAACGCCGATTGATTTTGCATATGCGGTTCATACTGACGTCGGCAACATGGCGGTTGGCGCCAAGATCAATGGCAAGATCGCTCCTCTGGCTTCAGAGTTGCAGAATGGTGATGAAGTTGAAATCATCACTTCAAAAGCCCAAAAGGCGCCTCCGGCGGCTTGGGAATCCATTGTCGTCACCGGCAAGGCCCGCGCGTCGATCCGGCGTGCAACGCGAGTCGCCGTCCGAAGCCAGTATGCCGGTCTTGGTCGGCGCATCGTTGAACGCCTCTTTCATCGCGCCAAGAAGGAATACTCCGACGAGAAGCTACAGGGCGCTTTGCCGCGTCTTGCACGTAGCTCGCTTGAGGAGGTGATGGCGGCCGTCGGGCGCGGTGAGATGAAAGCGTCCGACGTCGCACGTGCGATGTATCCCGATTATCTCGAAGAGCGGGCGGCGTTGGTTGCTCCGAAGGACGATAACTCCTGGGTCGATCTCCGTGGCACCAAGGCAGTAAAGGCCAAACTGCCGGCCGAGCATCCCAATGCCATTCCCGTGCGTGGCATCAACAGCGATCTGCCCGTTCGGTTTGCTCCCAACGGTGGTGCCGTGCCGGGCGATCGAATTGTCGGCATACTGACGCCAGGTGAGGGCATCACGATTTATCCGATCCAGTCTCCCAGTCTGAAAGAGTTCGAGGACCGGCCAGAAGCCTGGATTGATCTGCGATGGGATATGGATGATCGCGAGCCGCAGCGGTTTCCTGCACAACTCGTGTTGCAGTCCGTCAACGAGCCCGGTTCACTTGCGCAGGTTGCTCAGGTTATTGCGGAAAACGACGGCAATATCGATAACATCCATATGACGCGGCAATCGCCAGACTTCACGACGTTGACGATCGATCTGGAAGTCTATGACTTGAAGCATCTCACCGCGATAATCGCGCAACTGCGTGCCAAGGCGATCGTGGCGAGCGCTGCACGTGTGAATGGCTGATTGGGAACGTAACGTGGTGCAAGCTCCGCATCTTCGTCTTGGCGTCAATATCGATCATGTCGCAACCATTCGAAATGCGCGCGGCGGACGGCATCCTGATCCCGTTCGCGCAGCGAAGCTCGCTGTCGCGGCCGGTGCCGACGGGATTACCGCGCATTTGCGTGAGGATCGCCGCCATATCCGCGACGAGGACATTGCGAGATTGAAGGCGGAAATCGACAAGCCGCTGAATTTTGAAATGGCCGCCACCGAGGACATGATCGCAATTGCAGTGCGTACGAAGCCTCATGCAGCCTGTCTCGTTCCGGAGCGGCGGGAGGAGCGTACGACCGAAGGCGGACTGGATGTTGTTGGGCAAAAGGACGTTGTTGCCGGCGCAGTGAAGACACTTGCAGACGCTGGCATACGGGTGTCGCTCTTCATCGCCGCCGACCCGATTCAGATCGAAGCCGCGCATGTGGTCGGCGCGCCGGTGATTGAACTACACACCGGTTCCTGGTGTGAGGCGCTGCTGGTCGGTGATGACGACGTTTCGGCCAAGGAGTTCGAACGCATCTGCAAAGCGGCGACGCTCGCCAAGCGCATGGGCATCGAAGTGCATGCCGGCCATGGTCTTGACTATGCGAGTGCGGAAGCCATTTCCGCATTGCCCGAAATCGTCGAGCTTAATATTGGTCATTTCCTGATCGGCGAGGCGGTCTTTGTCGGTCTTGACGGCGCGATCCGCGCAATGCGCGGCGCGATGGATCGCGGCCGCGATAGGGCAATGACCACATGATCATGGGCTTGGGTTCTGATCTCGTTGACATTCGCCGCATCGAAAAGGTGCTGGCGCGGCATGGAGACCGCTTCATCGAGCGAATTTTCACGCCGATCGAACAGGCCAAGGCCGAACAGCGCGCGACGCGGATCGACACCTATGCCAAGCGTTTCGCTGCCAAGGAGGCATGTTCCAAGGCGCTGGGCACCGGATTCCGAAAAGGCGTATTTTTCCGCGACATGGGCGTCCTGAACTTGCCGTCGGGGCGCCCGACCATGTCCCTGACGGGCGGGGCGGCTGCTCGCTTGAAGGAGATCACGCCGGATGGCTTCGAAGCGCGGATCGATGTCAGTTTGACTGACGAATACCCTCTGGCACAGGCGATCGTCATCATATCGGCGGTCCCGCTTATACCGAACTGACCTGACGGTCATTGGCTTTTGATGTCCAGAATCGGCCGCGTGAATGAATCTGCGGTTCCGTTGCGTGGCCCGCGGGCAGCCGCTACAAGGGCGCGCCTGCAACTACTATTTTCCCTGCGAGAGGCTCGATGAGCGTGACCAGCACCAAGCGAAAGGACGGCGGATTCGGTGAGACGGTCCGCGTCGTCGTTCATGCGCTCATCATTGCACTGGTGATTCGCACATTCCTTTTTCAGCCCTTCAACATCCCCTCGGGGTCCATGAAGGAGACGCTGCTGGTCGGTGACTACCTGTTTGTTTCGAAATATTCCTACGGTTACAGCAAGTATTCGTTCCCATATTCGCCGCCATTGTTTAATGGCCGGATTTTCGGCTCGCCGCCGGCTCAGGGCGACGTCGTGGTGTTTCGGTTGCCCAAGGACGACTCGACTGACTACATCAAGCGGGTGATCGGACTGCCGGGCGACCGGATCCAGATGATCAATGGCCTGCTGCACATCAATGGTGTGCCGGTCAAGCGCGAGCGGATCGACGACTATATCGAAACGGAAGAATCGGACCGGGCTATCCGCGTGAAACGCTGGCGCGAGACCTTGCCCAACGGCGTCAGCTACACGACACTCGATCTGCAGGATAACGGTTTCTACGACAACACGCAGGAATACGTCGTGCCGGCCGGCCATTACTTCATGATGGGCGACAATCGGGACAATTCGACCGACAGCCGGGTGCTCAGTCAGGTCGGCTATGTGCCCTTCAGCCATCTGATCGGCCGAGCGCAGATCATCTTCTTCTCCGTTCGTGAAGGCGAACGGGCCTGGCAGGTTTGGCTCTGGCCGTGGAGCGTGCGCTGGGACCGCATCCTCAAGATCGTGCGATGAGCGAGCCGGCGGACACTCCGCCCAAGCCTCCTGCACGGGAACGTCGCGCCGCCGGCGCCGCCAAGAAGGCTGCGATACCCGCGGAGGCCAGCGAGGCGCCGCGCAAGGTCAGGCGAAAAGCGAAACCCAAGGCGTCGGAGCTTGAGACCACCATCGGCTACCGGTTCAGCGATCCGGCGCTCCTGGAAAGCGCACTGACGCATATCTCTGCCTTGAAGGGCCAGGGGCGCGTTGGCAGCTATCAGCGGCTGGAGTTTCTGGGCGATCACGTCCTTGGTCTGGTCGTGTCGGAAATGTTGTTTGCTGCGTTCCCCAAGGCAGAGGAGGGCGAACTCTCCCGCCGTCTGGCCGAGCTGGTTCGCCGCGAAAGCTGTGCGGAAGTGGCGCGGAGCATCGATCTCGGCGCCTCGCTCCGACTGGGCGCGTCCGAGGTTCGGGCTGGTGGTCGGACACGGATCGCGATCCTGGCCGACGTCTGCGAATCCCTGATCGGGGCTGTGTTTCTCGACGGTGGATACAAGGCGGCGAAAGCGCTGGTCGAGCGTTATTGGTCGGATCGGATGCTGAAGCCTGCGCGGCCGCTGCGCGATCCGAAGACGGTGTTGCAGGAATGGGCCCAGGCGCGGGGGCTGCCGACACCGACCTATCGCGAGGTCGAGCGAACCGGGCCCCATCACGACCCGGTTTTCAAGGTTGCCGTCCAATTGCCGCAACGCGATGCGGCAGAGGGCAAGGGCCGATCGAAGCGGGCGGCAGAGCAAGCGGCAGCAGAGGCGATGTTGGCGCGTGAAGGTGTGAAAACGGATGTCTGAGGCGGACGAACAATCGGCGGCGGAAACACGCTGCGGCTTTATTGCGCTGATCGGTGCGCCGAATGCCGGCAAGTCGACGCTGATCAACGCGCTGGTCGAGAGCAAAGTGTCGATCGTCAGCCATAAGGTTCAGACGACGCGCGTGCCCGTCCGCGGCATTGCTATCGACGGCGCATCACAGCTGATTTTTATCGACACGCCGGGGATTTTTGCGCCGAAGCGGCGACTTGATCGGGCCATGGTGACGAGCGCGTGGTCTGGTGCGCATGATGCCGACCTGACCGGAGTGCTCATTGACGCGCGCAAGGGACTCGATGCCGAGAATGAGGCAATCGTCACCAAGCTGCCGGATGTTCCGGGTCGAAAATTCCTGCTGCTGAACAAGGTCGATGTCGTTGCCAAGCCGGATCTGTTGGCGCTGGCCACGGCCCTGAACGAGCGCGCCAAGTTCGAAGTCACGTTCATGATTTCGGCGCTGACCGGCGATGGTGTTGCCGATGTGCGATCCTGGCTTGCGGGGCAAGTACCGGCCGGTCCCTGGCACTACCCGGAAGATCAGGTGTCCGATGCGCCGATGCGTCTGCTGGCGGCGGAAATTACGCGCGAGAAGCTGTTTCATCGGCTGCATCAGGAATTGCCATATCAATCGACGGTCGAGACCGAACTCTGGAAAGAGATGAAGGACGGTTCGGTCCGCATCGAGCAGACGATCTATGTCGAGCGCGACAGCCAGAAGAAGATCGTCATCGGCAAGGGCGGTCAGACGCTGAAATCCATCGGTGCTGATGCGCGCAAGGAAATTTCCAGCATCGTTGAGGCGCCTGTTCACCTGTTCCTTTTTGTGAAGGTGCGGGAAGGCTGGGGGGACGATCCCGAGCGCTATCGCGAGATGGGCCTGGAGTTCCCCAGGGGCAACTGATGTGGACAGCCGGCTCGACAAGCCGGTCTGGATCGGATCATTTGGGCAACATGCACTGGACTGACGACGGATTTGTCCTCGGCATCAAGCGGCATGGCGAGACCAGCGCCATTCTCGAATTGATGACGCGGTCGCATGGCCGCCATCTCGGCCTCGTGCGGGGTGGGGCTGGGACGCGTCTGCGTCCGGTGCTGCAGCCGGGCAATCTGGTGCGGGCCGACTGGCGCGCGCGGCTCGACGACCAGCTTGGGACTTATATTGTTGAAGGGTTGGCGCTGCGCGCCGGAAGCCTGTTTTCTGATCCTCATGCTGTGTTCGCGGTCACGCATCTGTCTGCCTTGGCGCGACTGCTTCCCGAGCGAGATCCGCACGAGATCGTGTTCGACAGTCTCGAAACCATTGTCGAGCACGTAAGCGATGCCGCGCTTGCTGCTGCCTTGATCGTGCGTTTCGAAATGCTGATGCTATCGGAGCTTGGTTTCGGATTGGATCTGGAATCATGCGCCGCGACGGGAGCGACAAGGGATTTGATTTACGTGTCGCCGAAATCGGGGCGTGCCGTGTCGCGCGATGCCGGTGAGCCATGGCGCGATCGCATGTTGCCGTTGCCGGCCTATATCGACAGCGACTACGAGGGGCCGGTCAGCGCAAGCGACATCGACGATGGTTTCAAACTGACCGGCTTCTTCCTGGCCCGGCATGTACTCGAGCCGCGCGGCGTAACGTTGCCGGATGCAAGGGCGCATTTCATTCAGGCCGTCAGGCGTACGCTCTCGAATGCGGCTTGAACAACGGCCGATCGATGGGTCCCCGCTCTGGAAACCCCAAATAACTAGCCGATTTCCTGGCCCTCGCTCGAAAATTGAGCAACGGGGAGCGGTAACGAGGACGAATTTCGGTCCGTTATCAGTCGCTCTTGTTCAATGCCTTGCCCCGGAGTACCCAGCGCCATGGCCACGAGAGTGATTCCCCCCTCAGACAAGGATATTCAGGAGATTGGGCTGCGGGATGCGCTGGAAGAGCGCTATCTTGCGTACGCCCTGTCGACCATCATGCATCGCGCGCTCCCGGATGCGCGGGACGGGCTGAAGCCCGTTCACCGCCGCATCCTGCACGGCATGAACCTGTTGCGTCTCGATCCTGGTTCCACGCCGAAGAAGTCGGCCAAGATCGTCGGCGACGTGATGGGTAATTTTCACCCGCACGGTGACCAGGCGATCTACGACGCGCTGGTGCGCCTCGCGCAGGACTTCTCGTCGCGTTATCCGCTGATCGACGGGCAGGGCAATTTCGGCAATATCGACGGCGATAACGCGGCTGCCTATCGTTATACCGAAGCGCGCATGACCGAAGTCGCGCGGCTTCTGCTCGAAGGCATCAACGAGAACGCGGTCGACTTCCGGCCGAACTATGACGGGCTGACAGAAGAACCGGCCGTCCTGCCAGGCGCCTTTCCGAACCTGCTGGCTAATGGATCACAAGGTATCGCCGTGGGTATGGCGACCTCTATTCCGCCGCACAACGCAGCCGAGCTGTGCGACGCAGCATTGTTCCTGATCGACAATCCGAATGCGCGCTCGAAGACGCTGCTGAAATACGTTCCGGGTCCCGATTTCCCCACCGGCGGCATCGTGGTCGATAGCCGCGAAGCGATTGCCGAAGCCTATACGACCGGCCGCGGCGGCTTCCGCGTGCGTGCGCGCTGGAGCAAGGAAGAGGGGAGCCGCGGCAGCTATCAGATCGTCGTCACCGAAATTCCGTGGCTCGTTCAGAAGTCGCGGCTGATCGAGCGCATTGCCGAACTCCTGAACGAGCGCAAGCTGCCGCTGGTCGGCGACATCCGCGATGAGTCGACCTCCGACGTCCGCATCGTCATCGAACCCAAGGTCCGCACCGTTGATCCGGTGCTGCTGATGGAATCGCTGTTCAAGGTGAGCGAGCTTGAAAGCCGTATTCCCCTGAACATGAACGTGCTCGTCAAGGGCCGTATTCCGCGCGTCATCGGCCTCGCCGAAGCCTTGCGCGAATGGCTGGATCATCGCCGCGATGTTCTGGTGCGCCGTTCGCAGTATCGCCTTGATGCCATCGAGCATCGGCTCGAAGTACTCGGCGGCTACCTGATCGCCTATCTGAACCTCGACAAGGTCATTAAGATCATCCGCACCGAGGATGAGCCCAAGCCTGTCCTGATCAAAACCTTCACGCTCACTGACGTGCAGGCGGATGCCATCCTCAACATGCGCCTGCGCAACTTGCGCAAACTTGAGGAAATGGAAATCCGCGGCGAGGACAAGGCCTTGCGCGACGAGCGCAAGAATCTGAAATCGCTGCTCGC
>JAEYVN010000269.1 GCA_023431725.1 Pseudomonadota bacterium | reverse complement strand
CTTGGTCAGCAGGAACGCCGCGTGCAGGCCCTGACCTATGTGGTCGACCGCGGGCACGCGCAATATGCCGGCAAGCTCAGCATCGACGAGCGGCTGAAACTGATCCGGCACGGTCATGGCCGCTCCGGTGCCAATCCGGAATACGTTCTGGCGACTGTCGCCGAACTGGAATCACTGGGTTGCCGCGACGCCGAACTGCATGCGCTGGCGCAGCGGCTGAAAGGCCCACACCTGCCCGACCCGCAGATTGAAAACTAGGACGCGCGCAACGTGTCCTGTGCCGGCGGAATGTCCCGGCCGCTGGCCGCAACAAGCCTGGCCGTCGCGGTCTCGATGTCATTCTGCAACTGATGGAAAAAAGTCTGCCGGTCGAGACCCGGTGCAATCGGATCGAGAAATTCGACACGGACGATGCCCGGATAACGCATGAAGGACCGGCGCGGCCAGAACACGCCGGAATTCAACGCCACCGGCACGCAGGGAACGCCAAGCGCGTTGTAGAGAAAAGCGACACCGAACTTGTATTTGGGTTCGGCGCCCGGTGCGCGCCGCGTGCCTTCCGGAAAGATGATGATCTGGCGGCCGGCAGCGAGCTCCTTCTTGGCGCTTGCGGTCATGCTCGCCAGCGCCTGCGCGCGGGCGCCGCGATCGACCGGGATCATCTGCGCCTTCCAGGCGTGCCAGCCAAAGAACGGAATCCACATCAGTTCGCGTTTGAGGATGTAGGCGGGATCCTTGAGAATGGTGATGAGCGCAAACGTCTCCCACATCGACTGATGTTTGGAGGCGACCAGCACCGCGCCGGGCGGGATTTTCTCGATGCCGTGGAATTCGCATTTGAGACCGCAGATCACGCGCAGCATCGTCAGATTGAGCGCGCTCCAGTTCTTCAACATTGCCAGAATTGCGCCGCGCGGCATCAACAGCGTGGGCAGCGCCGCGATCAGATAGACGGCCAGCACGAGATAGAAGACGATGTTGAAAATGATGGATCTGAGAAGAATCACGATCACGGCCCGCTGAAAGACATTACGCAAACATGCGGTCGAGCAGCGGCACCCGCATGCGAGCGACCGCAGCCATATACTTCACATATTCGACGAACAGGAGACGCAGCGTCGGCGCATTCGACCAGCCGGCCTTCAGCTGCTCGCTGACGACCGGGAAGGCGATCAATTTCATGTCCGGCATCTGATGCGACAATTCGGCCATGGCCCGCGGCATGTGATAGTTCGAGGTCACCACGATCAAGGACTGGAACCTGCGATCCTTGGCCCAGCGCCGGGTCTCGGTGGCATTGGTGATGGTATTGATCGCCGTCCGGTCGAGATCGACGCAGCAGGCGATGACCTTGCCGTGCTCCGGCTTCAGCCGCGTGATCTCGCGTTCGCTGGTCGACGGGTTGACGCCGGAAATCAAAAGCCGCTGACCGTTGCCCTTTGCGAGCAGTTCGAGCGCATCCTCGATGCGTGAGGCGCCGCCGGTCAGAACGACAATACCGTCGGCACCGCCTCTGAGCGCGACTTCGCTGATCGGCACGTAATTCAGAAACCACAGAAAACCACCGGTGATCGCAAAGATCACCAGCAGAACGGCCATGGTCGCCCATCGCGCAAGGCGCACCAGCCTGCTGGACCAGTGTGCATGGGCGCTCGTCGTTTGGCCTGATTGGGATCCGGAAGACATCGTCTCAATCTTGTCCAAGCATGGCCTGAAATCCAGTCTGCGCTGCCATGTCGTGCTCAGATGGATGCGATGGTCCGATTGACGGTCCGCCGCGACGCTTCGGCCGCAACGGCTGCAATCAGGACGATCTGCAGCAGGATGACGACATAACCCGTCGTGCCCATTGTGATCGAGCCAAACAGCGCAGCGAATTGCTCTGCCCCGGCGGTTCCGCGAATCATCGCCTCGATCGGTGCGATCAACGCAAACAGAAGGATGGCCGCCGCCCCGCCGATAGCACCGCCCTTCAGGCCGAGCCAGAGGAAATGCCGCTGGAATTGGCCAGCGATGTAACGGTCGCGGGCGCCGATGAAATGCAACACCTCGATTACCGGGCGATTCGCCGCCATCGCCCCGCTGGTCGCGAAGCTGACCGACAGGATCGTCGCCGCAATCACCAGTCCAAGCACGATGATTCCCCCCGCGACGACAAAATCACTCATCGCCCGCATCCTGTCGATCCAGCCGCGATGATCGTCGAGCGATGCGCCGGGCACCTTTTCGGCGATGGTTTTCCGCATCGCCGCGATGTCCGGCTGCGCGCCGGATGCCAGTTTGACGACGATCACGCGCGGCACGGGCAGATCGCTCACGACAAGTCCGGAGCCGATCCACGGCTCCAGCAGTTGCGCCGATTCCTGTTTCGAATAGGGCCTCACCTCCAAAATACCGGAGAATGACCGGGCGATCTCCGTCGCAGACGCAACGGCCGTATCCAGATCGCGTCCCGTTGTCGGCCTGATCTGGATCGTGACCTCGCGCAGCACCTCGGTCTGCCAATCGGCAGCATTGGAGCGCACCAGCATGACCGCACCCGTGGTCAATG
>JAEYVN010000248.1 GCA_023431725.1 Pseudomonadota bacterium | reverse complement strand
TCGAAATCGGCGCGGTCGCGCGGATGCGCCACGACGAGCGAGCCGTTGAAGGCAGCGTCCGGCACATGGTCGCGCCACAGGTCGAGCGAGCGCACACCGAGCCGCGTGATGGCGGGCTCGGATGCCTCCTGCTCACACCATGGCGCCAGCATGCCGCCGGCACGCACGCTCGTCGATTGCGCGAGCGCGCCGCCGCTGCGCTCATACAGCGTGACGGGATGACCAGCCTTGGCGAACAGCAGCGCCTGCCATGTGCCGGCAATGCCGGCACCGACGATGCTGACGGGCGGATGATCGGATGAGGAGGATGACGATCGCGCCATCTCAAACGATGGCGGATGCTGCGCCTGATGGCGCGACGACTTGAAACCTGACTGCATATCCCTGTCCCTTCGCCGGCATGACCCGGATCAGGTTCAAAGGGTTACCGCGCGACGCGGAATCTCAGCCCCTGTTCGGGACTCCCCTCGGAACAGCGCTAATGTAGGCTTATGCGCAGGGCTGTCAACGTTGGCAGCCGCGCGCTTTTGTTTTGCCGCGTTTTGTCCACGCGAACTGGTGCTGCTTCGCTCGAAACCGCACTATTGTGCGGCGGGAACATTGGCGCCGCGCAAGCCGGCGCGCGAGATCGCATCCTTCACGAGGCCCTGGGCCATCGCTTCACTGGCGAAGCTGCGCACGAACGGCAGGCCCTGATCGCGGCCCTTCGGAATGGCGATGGCGTGACGCTCGAAGCCCCAGCGGCCATCCAGCACTTTCGAGCCGGGCACGGCATCGGACATCTCGAACAGCGTCGCCTTGTTGGTGGCATAGGCGTCGATCTTGCCTTCGGCCATCAGGCCGATGCCTTCCTTCAGCGTGACCACGCGCACCACTTCAGCATTCTTCAGATCGCGCGACAGCACGCCGTCGGATGACGATCCTTGCGTCACGCCGACGCGCACGCCTTTGGTGTCGATGCCGGCGACGTCGGCGACTTTCGAATCCTTGCGCACCAGATAGCCGAGCTCGATCTCGAGATAGGGCTGGCTGAAATCCATGATCTTCGCGCGTGCAGCCGAGGCATTGGTGAAGGCGATGTCGGTCGCGCCGGTCTTCACCGCTTCGAGCACTTCGGCATTCTTGGCGAATACGACCGGTTCGTAGGGCACGCCGAGTTTTGCCGCGAGCGCCTTGCCGAGTTCATAGCCGACGCCGCGCGGCTGTTCCGATTTCGCATCGAGGATCGATGTCGGCGTGCCGGGATAGAGGCCGACGCGCAGCTTGCCGCTCGGCGCCAGGATCTTCTGCGGCTCGGATGGCGCAAGCTGTGCGTGGACGGCAAAGCCGCCCAGCACGAAGGCGGCCGCCAGCGAGGCGACGATAAATCTGCGCGTGGACGTCATGGTGTTCGCTCCCGGGATTTTATGATTTTGTCGTTACGGCAGTTTTGTCACGGCCACACGGGCCGCGCCATCCGCTTCGGCGATGATGCGCAGGATTTTTGAATCGTATTCGATGCCCATCAGGCGCAGGCCGGTCACCGTCGCGCGGACGTCGATGCCGTCACCCTGTCCGCGGAAGTCCGACAGGCTCTTGTCGATCGCGCTGCGTGCATTGGCGAGAAACGGTTTCAGGTCGACCGACGTGTTCTTCTCCAGTGCGGTCTGCAGATAAGGCATGGCGGCTTTCGCCGCTGCACCGAGCAGGCCGAACGCGGCTTCCGATTCCACCGCAAGCGTCACGTTGTCGAGCCGCATGATCTGGCGCTCGGTATCGAGGCCGGGCTTGCCCCAGATATGGACAGTCGCCTCGGTGCCGAAGCCGAACCAGCTCTTCTTCTCGCGCACCTTGACCAACAGGGAAATCAGCAGGCGTTCGCCCGCGGCCGACACATGTGCGCTCTGCACCGTGACATCGACCGGCCCCGATCCATCATCGGGGAATGTCCTGCCCTTGATCTGCGCCTCGACCAGCTTGTTGACCTCGGCGAAGGGCACGTCGATCGGTACGCCGATGGCGATATTGCCACGCTCGAGCTGCTGCACGATTTCGAGCTTGTGCGGGAAGGTGCAGGTCGGTTTGGTTTCCTGCGGCACGATGCGCGTGCCGGCCTGAATGCCGAGCGTCAGCGTGACATTGTTGGCGTCGATGCGCGGCTGAGCGGCGAAGGCGCGGGTGGGGCGCATTTCCAGCCACAGATCGGGAAGGCCGCCGGCGCTGCCCAGCGGAATCGATCGGCACATCTTCGTCCACTCGCGGCGCGCGGTCTCTTCCAGCAATGGATCGTTGCGCAGCCGTGTCCGCAATGCGGCCACCTGTTCGGCGACGCTGCGATCGACCAGCGGCTTGATCTCCTTGCCGGTATTCAGCTTGACGCCGGCGAACTGGAGATTGGCATCGTTGATGTTCACCTGCGCGGTGAGATTGGGCTCGAGCCGCCAGTTGGTTGTGATCGCCGGTCGCGCGACCACGGCAACATCGCCGCGGATGTCGGCACGCTGGTCGAGCACCCGGTCGCCCGCATCCTTCACGCCGCGGCCGAGATTGTTGCTGATCAGGCCGGTGATCGCGCCGCCGACGTCACTCAATTGTCCGGCAAGCTGACCGGTGATGCGGAGCGAGCCATCGAGTGTGGTGGCGACGGTGAGTCCATCGGGGCGCCCGGTCAGTGTCAGCGGCGAGCGCTGGATGGTGAAGCCGATTTCGGCCTTCGACATCAGCTTGGCCAGCGGGTTGTCGGGCTGACCGCTGAGGTCGCGCGGCGTGGCCCGTTCCATCGCCTCGCGGATGGCGGGGATGGCGATCGCGACCGGCGCGATGACGACGGATTGGCGCGTGGCCGGCAGCAACGGCTGCATTTGCGCCAGAACGGGCTTTTGCAAGGCGGATGGAGCTGAAAACCGGTCGATTGCCCATAGCGTTCCAAAGAAGAACGTCACGACGATTCCGATTGCGCCGATCACCCTCAACATCTTGCGATGGCCCCCGGCGATACGCCCCGATTGGACAGGGGAGGGAGACTAGATCGGTTCTGCCCTCAACTCCAGCGTTCAGAAACGGGCCTTTGGGTCTCAGGGCTTGCGGCCCAGCCGGTGGGACTTGAGCACCGCGTAGATCACCTCGCTGGCCGGGACGGGGACACCAAGCTGGTGACCCAACGCGACCACCTTGCCGGCCAGCCAGTCGAGTTCGAGCCGGTTGCCGTTGTTGAGATCGTTGGCCATCGAGGCGCGCATGCTGGCCGGAAAGCCCTGTGCGATCTTCATCTGCTCGTCGGCAAAGTCGGCCGGCAGATCGACCCCCGACGCGCGGCCGACGGCCACGGCTTCTGACATGAGTTTGTGGAACAGCGCCTTCATGTCGGCATCGGCGAGAATTTCGCCGATCGTGCAGCGCGTGCTGGCGGTGACGCCGGAGGTGCCGGACAGCAGCACGAACTTCTTCCACATGTCGGTCTTCATCGTCGCCGTGACGGTGAAGTCGATGCCGGCCGCCTTGAAAGCGGCGGCGTAGCGATTGAGTGTTTGGTCATCGCGCCCGTCGAGCCGGCCGCAGACGATGCGCGCGGCGGGGCCGCTGTGGCAGATCACGCCCGGCTCTGCGATGGTGGTGACGATATAGGTCGAGCCGCCGACCACCTTGTCGTCGCCCAGGATCGGCGCGATGCGCTCGACGCTGTCGACGCCGTTCTGCAGGGTGACGATGCGGGTCTCCGGACCGACCATCGGCCGCATCTGCTCGGCGGCTGTTTCGGTGTCCCAGAGCTTGACCGCAAACAGGACGAAGTCGACCGGGCCGACCGTGTGCGGATCGTCGGTGACGTGCACGTCTTTCAGATGCAGATCGCCGAGCGGGCTTTCGACGAGGAGGCCGTTCGCGCGTATCGCATCGCGGTGCGCGCCGCGCGCGATGAAGAAAACATCATGGCCGGCAGCGGCCATACGAGCTCCGAAATATCCGCCGACGGCGCCGGCTGCCATGACTGCGATGCGCATGAAAAAATCCGTCCGGTTGGTGACCGGACGGATCATTCAGTCGTCGCAGCAAAAGTCCAGCGTTGCGTTCGCTCTCAGATCCGGATGTTCTGGATCGGATGCTTCGGCTTGGCCGGCGCAATGGGAGCGGCTGGCTGCGTTGCGCCAGCAGAAGCCGGTTGCATGGTTGCCGGTT
>JAEYVN010000230.1 GCA_023431725.1 Pseudomonadota bacterium | reverse complement strand
CCGATGCTGTGGGCGACCGGAATGATCTTCCTGTTCACCGTCGGTGGCGTGACCGGCGTTGTCCTCGCGAATGCCGGCGTCGACCGCGCCATGCACGACACCTATTATGTGGTAGCGCACTTCCACTACGTGCTGTCGATGGGCGCCGTCTTCACCATCTTCGCCGGCTGGTACTATTGGTTCCCGAAATTCACGGGCTACATGTACTCGGAGACCATCGGCAAGCTGCACTTCTGGGTCACCTTCGTCGGCGTGAACCTGCTGTTCTTCCCGCAGCACTTCCTGGGTCTGGCCGGCATGCCCCGCCGTATCGCGGATTATCCGGACGCCTATGCGGGCTGGAACTACGTGTCGTCGATCGGCTCCTACATCTCGGTTTTCGGTCTCCTGATCTTCTTCTACGGCCTGTTCGCCGCTTATTCCCGCAAGGAACAGGCCGCGGATAATCCGTGGGGTCCGGGTGCAACGACGCTGGAGTGGACGCTGTCCTCGCCGCCTCCGTTCCACCAGTTCGAGATCCTGCCGAAGATCAAATAAGCCGGTTCGAACTGTCCAACTGCGTAACAACAAGAGCGTTTGAGTAACGATGTCGATGCAAAGCGAAACCGCGCGCCTCACCCCACCGCTTCAGGCGGTGAATGATGGCGCGCGCAATGGCTCCAATCCTGTGGGGCCAAGCCTTGCTACGCCGCGTGATTATTTCGAAACGCTGAAACCGCGCGTGATGTCGCTTGTCGTCTTCACCGCGCTGGTTGGCATGATCGTGGCGCCGGGACACATCAATCCCGTTCTCGGCGCCACAGCGCTTCTCTTCATCGCCATAGGCGCCGGGGCCGCCGGCGCACTGAACATGTGGTACGAGGCCGATCTCGATGCGGTGATGTCCCGCACGAAGAAGCGGCCGATCCCGGACGGCCGCATCCTGCCCGGCGAAGTGCTGGGCTTTGCCATGTTCCTCGCCGTGTTCTCGGTCGTGGCGATGGGCCTTCTCATCAATCTGATTTCGGCCGTCCTGCTCGCCTTCACGAACTTCTTCTACGCCGTCATCTACTCGATGTGGCTGAAGCGCTGGACGCCGCAGAATATCGTCATCGGCGGCGCAGCCGGTGCGCTCCCACCGGTGATCGGCTGGGCCGCCGCAACCGGTTCGGTGAGCCTCGAGCCGATCGTGATGTTTCTGATCATCTTCATCTGGACGCCGCCGCATTTCTGGGCGCTGGCCCTGCTGCGCACCGAAGAATATGCGCGCGCCGGCGTGCCGATGCTGCCGGTGGTCGCCGGCGAAAAGGAAACGCGCCGCCAGATCGCGCTCTATTCCATTCTGATGGCGCCGGTCGGCGCGCTGCCCTATCTGCTCGGCTATACCAGCGCGCTCTATGGCGCGGTCTCGGTCGTCAGCGGCGTGATGTTCACGATGTACGCGTTGCGCCTGCGCAAGGCCGCTGAAGGTGAAGCGACCGCGCGCGCCGCCAAGAAGCTGTTCGGCTTCTCGATCCTCTACCTCGGCCTTCTCTTCGCCGTCCTGCTGATCGACGGGGGCCTTGCCCTGTCCTTCGGACAATTGTCGTGGTGATCGGCGTGGACAATCAGAACGAAGATAACGGCATCGTCCTCACGGAAGCACAGAAGAAAGCGCGGCGGACACGATCCATTGCGCTGGCCATCTGCCTCGGCCTTCTGGTCATCCTGTTCTACATCGTGACGCTGGTGAAAGGCCCCGGCGTCCTGAACCGCCCGATCTGACATGACGAACGACGGTCAACAGCGCCAACCCTCCAGGAGCCGCGATGCCCTCGTCGCAGCGGCCTGCGGCGGCTTTGTCGCGGCGATGGTCGGCATGTCCTATGCGGCTGTCCCGCTCTATGACTGGTTCTGCCGTACGACTGGCTTCAACGGCACGACGCAGGTGGCCAAGACCGCCCCGGCGCCCGGTACCGTGCTCGACCGCAAGGTGACGGTGCGCTTCGACGCCAATGTCGGCGCCGGTCTGCCGTGGAAATTCGTGCCGGAGCGCAACCAGATCGAAGCGCGCCTCGGCGACGTGATCACCGTCGATTACATCGTCACCAACCAGGCTGCGCGCGAGACCCATGGCCTTGCGGCCTACAATGTCTCGCCGCTGAACCTCGGCGTGTATTTCCAGAAGATCAACTGCTTCTGCTTCAGCGACCAGATGATGAAGCCAGGCGAAACGCGTCCGATGACGGTCGTGTTCTACATCGACCCGGCCATCGACAAGGACCCCGACGCACAGGGCGATCTCACGATCACCCTGTCCTATACATTCTATCCGCAGCGCGACCAGCAGAAGCCACAGGCGGCTGCCGGCACCACCGGCGCAGCGGCAAGAAACGAGTGACGAATCGAGTAGAGCATGATCCGCAAGAATGATGCTCGGCGTATACAGACCATAGAGACCCGGGGCGCTATTCGCCCCGACAAGGATTGAGACGGAGACAAGGGAATGGCGGGCGCTATTAAACATCACGACTATCATCTGGTGAATCCGTCACCGTGGCCGTTCGTCGCCTCGGTTTCCGCCTTCGTCATGGCGGTCGGCGCGATCGGCTGGATGCACAATAGCTATGCGGCAGCTCCGCTCGTCTTCGCGGCTGGCACGCTGGGCGTGCTCTACACCATGGTTGGCTGGTGGCGTGACGTGATCCGCGAGGCGGAGCACGGCGACCATACCCGCGTCGTGCAGCTGCATCACCGCTACGGCATGATCCTGTTCATCGCCTCCGAGGTGATGTTCTTCGTCGCCTGGTTCTGGGCCTATTTCAACATCGCCCTGTTTCCGGATTCGCCGCAGGAATTCCTGCGCACCGAATTCGTCGGCGGCGTCTGGCCTCCGAAGGGCATCGAAACCTTCGATCCCTGGCACCTGCCGCTTCTGAATACGCTGATCCTTCTGACGTCCGGCACGACCGTGACGTGGGCGCATCACGCGATGCTGGAAGGTGATCGCGAGAGCGTGAAGAAGGGCCTGTGGCTGACGATCATTCTCGGCGTGCTGTTCTCCTTCGTGCAGGCCTACGAATACAGCCACGCGGCGTTTGCCTTCAAAGGCAACATCTACGGCGCCACCTTCTACATGGCGACCGGCTTCCACGGCTTCCACGTGCTCATCGGCACGATCTTCCTGATCGTCTGCCTGTTCCGGGTCTATGCCGGCCAGTTCACGCCGAAGCAGCATCTCGGATTCGAATTTGCTGCCTGGTACTGGCATTTCGTCGACGTGGTGTGGATCTTCCTGTTTGCCGCCATCTACGTGTGGGGCGCGGGCAGCCACTTCGCCG
The DNA here is from genome assembly GCA_023431725.1 of Pseudomonadota bacterium. Taxonomy (GTDB): domain Bacteria; phylum Pseudomonadota; class Alphaproteobacteria; order Rhizobiales; family Xanthobacteraceae; genus Pseudorhodoplanes. The sequence goes on along the minus strand of JAEYVN010000230.1, from coordinate 9,177 downwards.
GAATCGCCCCATAGCGCGGGATATTCCTACGGGACAAAAAAGGCGGCTTCGGCCGCCTTTTTTATTGCTGCCGCAGGGACCGGACTTGTTCCCGCCATCCCCGTCCTACATACAGGCTAGGCATGCTCCGGCTCACCGCTGGGCATGGACGATCGGACCAGCATGAGCGAGCCATCACTTCTCAAGACCGCCCTGACCTGCCGCTGCCCGGCCTGTGGCGAAGGCAAGCTGTATCAAGGCTTCCTGACGCTGCGCCCGCGCTGCGAGGCATGCGGCCTCGATTACAATTTCATCGACTCCGGTGACGGCCCTGCCGTGTTCATCATCCTGGCGGCCGGCTTCGTCGTCGTATTCGCAGCCATGGTGGTCGAGTTCACCTATCAGCCGCCCTTCTGGCTCCATGCCGTACTGTGGCTGCCGCTCATCCTCATTGTCACCCTGCTGCCGCTACGGCCGACAAAGGCTCTCCTGATCGCCCTTCAGCATCGTCACAAGGCCTCCGAAGGCAAACTTGAAATGCGCGATCCGGCGCCATGACGGTGGCGGCCCATCCGTCCGTCTCGCGACGCCTGCTTGTCCCTGGACTGTTCGCTCTGGTCAGCCTCGCGATCCTGATCTCGCTCGGCCTGTGGCAGCTTCAGCGCAAGCAATGGAAAGAGGGACTGATCGCGTCACTCGATCAGCAGATGAAGGCAACGCCGGCTCCGCTTCCGCCGGCCTCGGAATGGCCCAGTCTCACGCGTGACAATTCGGAATTCCGGCGTGTCACCCTGCGCGTGCAATTTCGCGACGATGCCAAGCCGGCCTTTCTCTATACGGGCTCATCGGCCCTGCGCCCGGACGTCAAGCAGCCGGGCTATTTCCTGTTCGAGCCCGGTCGCCTGCCGGATGGGCGCGTTGTCGTCGTGAACCGTGGCTATGTGCCGATGGACCGCCGGTATGAAAAGCTGGCGGGCACGACCGAGATTGTCGGCTACATCCGCTGGCCGGAAACGCCCGGCTGGTTCGTCTCCGATCGCGATTCGACCGGCGACGTCTGGTTCGTGCGCGAACCGGAAATGATGGCCGCACTGCGCGGATGGGGGACGGTGGCCCCCTTCTATATCGACCAGGAAAGCCCGGTTCCGGCCGGCGGGTCGCCGCGCCCCGGCCCCCTCACCGTGAATTTGAAGAACGATCACCTTGGTTATGCGATCACCTGGTTCGGACTGGCGGCTGCCCTGGTCGGCGTTTTTGCAGTCTGGGTAGCGCGCAACCGGTACCATAAAACCGATTAAGCGATTCGGCTTCCTTGTGGAAATCAGCTTGAATCACTACTCTATACAACTGGCCGGCTTTCCCGGGCTTCGGGAAATCCCATCGTTAAATCAAAGACTTGTTTCTTCCCCCGCTGGCGGCAAATGCTGCGCGCGGCGGGTTTGAGGACCGACATTGCTGTACGTTTCGACCCGTGGAGAAGCCCCGCCGCTCGGCTTCATCGATGTCACGCTCGCGGGCCTCGCCCGCGACGGCGGATTGTATGTGCCGCAGTCATGGCCGCAGCTCTCGCCCGAGACGATCGCGAGCTTCGCCGGACGTGACTACGCCGAAGTCGCCGTCGAGGTGATTCGCCCTTTCACGGGCGATCAGATCTCGGTGTCCGACCTTTCGCGTATTGCCCGTGAGGCTTACGGCACGTTCCGGCACCCGGCCGTCGCGCCGCTGTCGCAACTGCGGCCCAACCTGTTCCTGCTTGAACTGTTCCACGGTCCGACGCTCGCGTTCAAGGATCTGGCAATGCAGTTCCTGGCGCGGCTGATGGATTACGCGCTGGAGCAGCGCGGCGAGCGCGTCACCATTGTCGTGGCGACGTCCGGAGACACGGGCGGTGCAGCCGTTGAGGCCTTCCGCGGACGCAATCGTATCGACCTCGTGGTTCTTTTCCCGGATGGCCGCGTCTCGGACGTGCAGCGCCGGATGATGACCTCGGCAGACGATGCCAACATCCACGCCGTCGCCATCGATGGCACCTTCGACGACTGCCAGGCACTGGTGAAGGGGATGTTCAATCATCATGCCTTCGCCGATCGTGTGCGGCTCGCCGGCGTGAATTCGATCAACTGGTCGCGTATCGTGGCGCAGGCGGTCTATTACTTCACCGCCGCGGTCGCGCTGGGCGCGCCACATCGCAAGGTCGGCTTCACGGTGCCGACCGGCAACTTCGGTGACATCTTTGCCGGTCACGTCGCCCGCAGCATGGGCCTGCCGATCGACCGGCTGGTGATTGCCACCAACGTCAACGACATTCTGGTCCGCACCCTTGCGACCGGCGCTTACGAACCCCGCGGCGTGGTTGCGACGTCCTCGCCATCGATGGACATTCAGGTGTCGTCGAATTTCGAGCGGCTGCTGTTCGAGGCCTATGGCCACGATGCCAAAGCGGTCGCCGCGCTCATGAATAATTTCGCGCAATCGAAGCGCTTTGAAATCGCCAGCAAACCGCTGTCGGAGATTCGGTCGGGCTTTGCCGCCGGCCGTGCCGGCGAGGACGAAGTTGCCTCGACCATCCGCGCGGCATTGCGCGAGACCAGCGATTTCGTCGATCCGCATACTGCCGTCGGCATTGCCGTGGCCGAGAAAGAGCCGCGCGATCCGTCGTTGCCAATGGTCGTCTTGTCCACCGCGCATGCGGCGAAATTCCCGGATGCCGTGCAAGCGGCCTGTGGCGAACGTCCGCCGCTGCCGAACTGGCTGTCCGATCTGAACGATCGCAAGGAGCACATCACCAAGCTGCCGTTCGATCAGGGCCGGGTGGAAAAGTTTGTGTTGGCGGCCTCGCGGGCCGCGCGTGAAGGAGCTGCCGCATGAGCGTTGAAGTGACCCGTCTGCCCTCCGGTCTGACCGTCGTCACCGACGCCATGCCGCATCTGGAAACCGCCTCGCTCGGCGTCTGGGTCGGCGCCGGCAGCCGTGACGAAATGGCCGACGAGCACGGCATCGCCCATCTGCTCGAGCACATGGCCTTCAAGGGCACCAAGCGCCGCAATGCGCGCCAGATCGCCGAGGAAATCGAAGCCGTCGGCGGTGATCTCAATGCGGCCACCAGCGTGGAAACGACCACCTATTATGCGCGCGTGCTGAAAGCGGACGTGCCGCTGGCGCTCGATGTCCTGTCGGACATCCTCGCCAATCCGGCCTTCGACCCGGAGGAATTGACGCGCGAACACAACGTCATCATTCAGGAAATCGGTGCCGCCGAAGATACGCCGGATGATATCGTTTTCGATCACCTGCAACGCGTAGCCTTCCCGGGCCAGCCGATCGGCCGTCCGATCCTCGGCACGCGCGACAGCGTCAAATCGATCAACGCCCATCGTTTGCGCCAGTATCTGTCCCGCAATTACCGCGGCCCCGACATGGTGATCGCCGCGACGGGTTCGGTGACGCACGAATTGATCGTCGATGAAGCCGCCCGGCTGTTCGAAAGTTTTTCGGGCGAGGCCGGTCCGGCACCGGAAGCGGCTCGCTTCATCGGCGGCCAGCATATCGAACGGCAGGATCTCGAGCAGGCGCATCTGGCGCTGGCGTTGGAAGGATTGCCGCAGCGCGATCCGCTGCTGTTCAGCCTGCAGGTCTTCTCGAACATCATGGGCGGCGGAATGTCGTCGCGCCTGTTCCAGGAGGTGCGCGAGATCCGCGGTCTCTGCTACACCATCTCCAGCTTCCACATGGCCTATTCCGACACCGGCTTCTTCGGCATCTATGCCGGCACCGACGACAATGATGCGCCGGAATTGATGCAGGTCGTGATCGACGAGCTTGATCGTGCGGTCTCGACGATCACGGAAGCCGAAGTGGCGCGGGCCAAGGCGCAGATGAAAGCCGGATTGCTGATGGCGCTGGAAAGCTCCAGCGCCCGCGCCGAACAGCTGGCCCGTCAGATGATGATCTATGGCCGTCCACTGCCGCTGTCGGAAATCATCGGCAAGATCGATGCTGTGACCGTGGAGAGCACACAGGCCGCCGGGCGTGCGCTGCTGGCGCGCAGCCAGCCTGCCGTTGCCGGCCTCGGACCGGGTCGCGGTCTGGAAGCCGCAGCGCGGATCGTGGAGAATTTTGCACGCGCCGCAGCTTGATATTAGTCTCAGGCAATTCAGGCCTGCATGGCACGCGGGCGGACAAGGCGATGGCTTTCTTTCGTTCGATCCATGTGAGCGAACAGCTACCCGTCGTGCAGGGCGACAACGTCTTCCTGCGCGCTCCGCAAATGGCTGACTTCACCGAATGGGCCGCGTTACGGGAGAAGAGCCGCGACTTCCTCGTGCCCTGGGAACCGACCTGGCCCGAGGATGACCTCTCCCGCGCTGCTTTCCGGCGGCGCTTGCGGCGCTACAGCGAGGATATGCGCGGCGACCTCACCTATCCCTTTCTGCTGTTTCGCAAATCCGACAATGTCCTGCTCGGCGGCCTGACCCTCACGAATGTCCGCCGCGGCGTGGCGCAGGCCGGCAGTCTTGGCTATTGGGCCGGAGCACCTTTTGCCGGCCAGGGCTATATGACGCGCGGCGTCGCCGCATTGATCCCCTTCGCCTTTGATGCACTTCGCCTGCACCGCATCGAGGCGGCCTGCATCCCGACCAACACACCATCGATCCGGTTGCTGGAGCGGACCGGCTTCAAACGCGAGGGCTATGCCCGCGAATATCTCTGCATCAATGGATTGTGGCAGGATCATCTGCTCTATTCCCGCCTGAAGGGCGATTAACCACACATTTACCGCATGCCTTGGGGCGGCCATGGTTGCCTTGCTATAGTCACGCCGAAATTGGGGTACTGCCCGGTGCTACGCCGGGTCTGAGCATGATGCCGAAAAGTGCGCAGCGGTTTTCGGACCACATCAGGCTTGAATGAATGAGATCGAGTATGCGTCGGGGACCAATCGACAATCATCGCATTATCCGCATCGCGCCGTTTGCAGCGATCGCACTGCTGGCGGCAGGCTGCTCGTCATCCGGCATTGGCGGCGGCTCGGATGCACCACTCAGCCAGGCGATGGCCAGCAGCGGACCCGCCCCCAATGCGGATACGACCGGCTCGACGCGCAACCTCGAGCGCTGCCCGAATGTCGAGTTGCGTCAGGGCGCGGGCAGCTATGCGATCAATACCACGGCGCGAGACCCATCGGCGACAGCGCTGCGCTATCAGGTGTCGATCGGCCAGACGGCGCGCGAATGCAGCAGCGTTGACGGCAATCTCGTGATGCGCGTCGGCATGCAGGGCCGTGTCGTGCTCGGGCCGGCAGGCGGCCCCGGCACCCTCGATATTCCGATCCGCTATGCGGTCGTCGAAGAGGGCATGCAGCCGAAGACCATCACCACCAAGTTGCAGCGCGTGCCGGTGACGATTGGCGAAGGCCAGCCGCATGTCGCCTTCACGCATATCGAGGAAAATCTCTCGGTACCGATGCCGGCCGGCGCGGCATTCGACAATTACGTCATCTATATCGGCTTCGATCCGCTGGGCGCGCAGGAGAAAAAGCCCGCGCCCAAGCGTGGCCGTCAAGGCTGACGCTCCCCGAGCGGGAGCGGACGGCTTGCCAGACGCAAGGCCGGCCAGATCGTTTGACTAAAAGAAAAAGCGGTGGCCGATGCTCTCGGCCACCGCTTTTTTTGTCTCGGGATTTTGACGAAGCCTAGTTCAGCTTCTTCTTCACGTCATCGATGCCGCGCGAAATCAGATCGGCCGCGATCGAGCCCTTGGCGGTATGCGCCAGCACCTTTTCGGCCGCCCCGACCGCAACCTCAGCGGCGACGCTGCGCACTTCAGCGAGCGCCTGCGCTTCGGCCTGCGCGATCTTGGCTTCGGCCATCTGGGTCCGACGGGTGACGAAATCCTCAAGCTTGGCATGGGCTTCGGCCGCCAGACGTTCGGCATCGGCCTTGGCGCTCTCGATGATCTCGGCCGCTTCCTTGTCGGCGTTCGAGGTCTTCTGCTTGTACTCGGCCAAGAGCGCTACGGCTTCGGCCTTCAGACGCGCAGCTTCCTCAAGCTCCGACTGGATACGCCCACTGCGCTTGTCGAGCACGTTGGCGATGGTCTTGTGGACGCCCAGATAAAGCAGGCCGCCCAGGAAGATGACCAGCGATACGGCAACCCAGAATTCTGCTTCGAACATGGTCTGGATTCCTCAAGCCTTCAGCGATTTATCGACCGCATCGGACACCGCCGCCTGGTCGGGCTTGTTGCCGATCAGGCGCTCGACGATCGCCGAGGCCGTGTCGGTGGCGATCCCGCGGACATTCGACATCGCCGACGTCTTGGTCTGGGCGATGGTCCTTTCCGCGTCCTGCAGACGCTCGTGCAGCTTGCCTTCCAGCGTCTTGCGACGCTCGTCCGCTTCAGCCGTCAACTTGTCACGCGTCTGACCGGCGATGGTCTGCGCGTTGTTGCGCGCGTCGGCCAGCGTCTTTTCATAATTCGCGAGGGCCGTATCGGTCTCGTCCTTCAGCTTCTGGGCCGCGGCAAGATCGTCGGCGATCCTGTTGGCGCGTCCTTCCACGATTGCGCCAACGCGTGGCAGCGCCACTCGCGACATCAACACGTAGAGCAGAATGAAGGCGATCGCGAACCAGAGCAGCTGGGACGCGAAGGTTTCCGAATTGAACGGCGGGAACGGCGCTTTTGCACCGCCAGATCCGCCAGGCACTTCGGTTGTCGCTTTGGTGGCCATCGGTTTCTCTCCGCCTGCGCGCGCAGAACCGCGCGCAGGGCCCTCAAATTCGTGAGGATTAGACGGCGAACAGCAGCAACAGCGCGATCAGCAGCGAGAAGATGCCGAGCGCTTCGGTCACGGCGAAGCCGAAAATCAGGTTGCCGAACTGGCCCTGGGCAGCCGACGGGTTACGCAGCGCCGAACCGAGGAAGTTGGCGAAGATGTTACCCACGCCGACGCCGGCGAGACCCATGCCGAGGCAGGCGATGCCGGCACCGATGTACTTTGCTGCAACAGGATCCATTGATTGCTCCTTTGGGATCGATCTGAAGAGAGGTTGGTCGGGCGTCAGTGGCCCGGGTGAATAGCGTCGTTGAGATAGATGCAGGTCAGGATGGTGAAGACATAGGCCTGCAGGAACGCAACGAGAAACTCGAGAGCGGTCAACGCCACCGTCATGCCAAGCGGCAGGACGGCGCCGAGCCAGCCGACGAAACCGAGGCTCCCCAGCATCGTCACGAAGCCCGCGAACACCTTCAGCGTGATGTGACCGGCGAAGACATTGGCGAACAGACGGACGCTGTGGGAGATCGGCCGCGACAGGAACGAGATGACCTCGATCAGCACGATCAGCGGCATGATATAGATCGGCACGCCACTCGGCACGAACAGCTTCAGGAATTTCGTGCCGTTCTTGTAGAAGCCGTAGATCAGCACGGTCAGGAACACGATCATCGCCAGCGCGGCGGTGATGATGAGATGGCTGGTCACCGTGAAGGTGCCGGGGATCATCCCGATCATGTTCGCGAACAGAATGAAGGAGAACAGCGTGAAGACGAGGGGGAAGAACTTCATCCCCTCCTTGCCGGCCGAACTTCGTAACGTGTCGGCGACGAATTCGTAGGTGATTTCCGCGATCGACTGCATCCGGCCCGGAACAACAGCGCGGGCGGCGGTCGCGCCGAGCATCAGCAGCGAGATGCCGGCCACCGCGACGAACATGTACAGCGCGGAATTGGTGAAGGCGATTTCGTGCCCGCCAATGTGACCGAGGGTGGCGATCTTCTGGATTTCGAATTGGTGGATCGGATCGGCCATGGCCGGGTCTTGGTCCTTCAATCGCCGCAAAACGCGGCTTTATGAAATTCGGTCACCGCGCAGGCGCGGATCAGCTTCTGTCAGCGCCACCACCGGGAAGCTTGCTTGGCGCAACAACCCCGGCCGCACGCATCACGTTCAACACCCCGGCAACGAAGCCGAGCAGCACAAAGACGATCATCCCCCACGGCGAAATTCCCAGGACACGGTCCAGCAACCAGCCGATAACCGCCCCCACGAGCACGCCCGCCACAAGTTCAGCGGAAAGCCGGAAACCGCGCGCCATTGCTGACGGATCGGAACCCGATAACCGGGGATCGCGCTCTTCCGGTTTGCGTTGCTCGACTTGGCTGAGCTTCGCGCCGAGGCCCTTCAGCCTCTCGGAGAGAGCAGCTTCCGAGGAATCCGGTTTGTTCGATCCGTCTTTGTCGCGTGCGCCGCCAGCCATGCTTTCGACACTCGCCTCAGGAAACGTTCCGAAGGCCCCTTGTACCCCTCAAAGCCGGGCGGACCATACTTATGCGGTTTTCGCAAGTCAAGAAACGCTGTGCGCCGCGCAATACTGAAATAGGCCAGTAAATTCAGTAATTTGACAGCCAGCGACAACACGCCATCCGGATCACTGCACGACTTTCGGTGCAGGTTCGGAGAATGATACAATTAAATGCCGTCCAAAGGGATTTCACTGATGTTTCGCTTCCTCGTCCTCACCCCGCTTTTGCTGCTCGCAGCCCCGGCTGCGGCACAGGATGCGCCGGCCACCGAAAACGGCCGCTACAGCCTGAACCGGACAGACGATGGCTATCTGCGTCTTGATCAACAGACCGGCCACCTTTCGGTTTGCATGCGGCGGGAGTTGGGCTGGGCCTGCCACCCGGTGCCCGACGAGCGCAGTGCGCTGGAAGACGAAATCGCCCGTTTGCAGAAGGACAATGCGGCGCTGAAAAAGGAGATGCTGGCGCGCGGCGTCACCCCGCCTGGCGTCGCCAAGGGACCGAACCAGCCGGACGGTGCCTCCCCGAGCGATGCGGACATTGATCGTGCCATGGCAACAGCCGAGCGGATCTGGCGACGGCTGGTCGACATGATCGGCCGGCTGCAGCGCGATCTCTCCATGTGAGCGGCGTCGTGGGCCTGTCCGTTATCACCACCATAACCGCCAATGTTATCGCCACTGCCGAACTGACCATCGAGACAAAGGGCGAGGGCTTCACCGATATCAGCGCCGATGTCCGCCGCTTTGCCGACAAAGCAGGTGCTGCAGACGGCGCGGTTTCGCTTTTCCTGCGCCACACATCGGCATCACTGACGATCCAGGAAAACGCCGATCCCGATGTGCTGCGCGATCTGACGTCGGCGCTCCGCCACCTGGCGCCGCGAGATTTCGG
>JAEYVN010000219.1 GCA_023431725.1 Pseudomonadota bacterium | reverse complement strand
GAGGCCATCTGCGCCGCGACATTCAGCGATGTCAGCATGCCGATCCAAGCGAGGCCGGCCGCGAACATAACCGCTCCGGCGATCCACGCGTTGGGGGCAAGGGCAAGCACCAGCGTGGCTAGCGCGAAGAGGAGCGTTGCCCCGACTGACAACGTGTTCGCAGAAATCTTCTTCCGCAATCGCTTCAGCAGGAGCGCGCCCACCACCGCTCCCGCCCCCATACATCCAAGGAGCGCGCCGTAGCCGGCCGCGTCGAGTCCAAGCCCGCGCCGCGCGACGAGCGGAAGCATCGCCCAGAGCGCGCTTCCGAACATGAAGAAGCCCACAGCCCGGATCAAAACGAGACGCATCGCGGGAGAGTGACGCGTATAGCGATAGCCCGCCTTCAGCGCGCCGAAGAAGTGCTCCGACGGCAGGGTATGAACGGTCTCAGGACGTTTCCAGGTGAACAGCACAAACAACACGGCCAAGACCGAAATCGCATTCAACGCGAATACAGCTGGTGTCCCGGCGAAGGCGACGATAACGCCGCCGAGCGCTGGCCCGATCGCGCGCGAGATGTTGACGCCGAGGCTGTTCAGGGCAATGGCGTCCGGCAGGGCCTGCTTGTCCACCAGTTCAGGCACGATTGCTTGGAACACCGGCGCGCTGAGTGCCGCCGCGATCCCGAGCATGAAGGTCGCGGCCAACAGCACTTCGGGAGTGGTGAGATTCTGTAGAGTCAGGATCGCCAGGACTGCGGCGGCGACCAGGCTGAGGGTCTGGGCCGCCAGCAGCATCTTTCGCCGGTCGACAATGTCGGCCAGCGCGCCAGCCGGAAGGGCAAGCAGAAACATCGGCAGCGTCGTCGCTGTCTGGACAAGCGCGACAAGCAGCGGGCTCGGCGACAGCGAGGTCATCAGCCAGCCCGCGCCGACATCGTGCATCCAGGTGCCGACATTGGAGATGATCGTCGCGATCCACAGCGCCCGGAAGACCGGGAAGCTAAGCGGTCCTGATGCATCAGCGGATTTCGTCTGTTGCGGCGCAGCCATGCCGGCTCCTTTCGCCCACCTCCTGGTGGACCAGATTCGTCGAATTATTTGATACGCGCCACCTAACAGGTTGCGCGTATTGCGCTCACGGGGCCTCCAAAGGTGGTCACATCAGACCGCCCAGCACCCGCATCCGAGTGCGCCCCAGAATGTGCGGGCGTCCAAAGCTGGCACTTGCGCGCCAAGGGCCACGGCATGGTCGTGCCCGTGCACCGCGCAGTCGTTCGCGCAACCGCAATGCAGCGTCAGCTTCGCGCGAGCTTCCTTGGTCTTGTAGTAGCCGCCGACGGTAGCGACTGGCGACCAATCCGGCATCGGGGCGGGCAGATCCGGTGCGTGAGCTGCGTAGTCGCCGTCGCCATGCACGATCTTGCCGCCGAGAATGGTGAGAACGGACCGCAGATGGACGATGTCGCTTGCGGGCACCGAGAAGTAGTCATCGGACAGCACGGCAAGGTCGGCGAGTTGCCCGGCCTTGATCTGTCCCTTCTTAACCTGTTCGTTGGAGAACCAAGTGTTAGCCTCGGTCCATAGCCGCAATGCAGTTTCACGGTCGAGGCGATTGTGCTGCGGATAGAGAGCAAGGCCTCCGACGGTTTTCGAGGTCACCAGCCAGGAGAGCGAAACCCACGGATTGTAGCTCGCCACGCGAGTTGCATCGGTCCCGGCACCCACAGGCACCCCGGCTTCCATCATCCGGCGGATTGGCGGTGTGCGCTCGGCAGCTTTCGCCCCATAGCGTTCGACGAAATACTCGCCCTGAAACGCCATTCGGTGCTGCACGGCAATGCCGCCGCCGAGCGCGGCGATCCGGTCGATATTGCGGTCGCTGATCGTCTCGGCGTGGTCGAAGAACCAGTTGATGCCTGAGATCGGCACGTCGCGGTTAACCTTCTCGAACACGTCAAGCGCGCGATCAATCGTTTCATCGTAGGTGGCGTGCAGTCGCCAGGGCCACCGGTTCTCCGCCAGCAGACGAACGACCGGCTCAAGGTCGGTTTCCATGTTCGGCGGCATGTTGGGCCGCTCGATGCGGAAATCCTCGAAATCCGCCGCAGAATAAACCAGCATCTCGCCGGCGCCGTTGTGACGGTAGATGTCGTCGCCTTGGCCCGGCGACACCTGCTTCACCCAGGAAGAGAAATCCGCAAGCTCTTCCTTGGGCTTCTGGGTGAAGAGATTGTAGCTGATGCGCACTGTCATCTGGCCATCGGCATGCAGTTTCTCGATGATCTTGTAATCATCGGGGTAGTTCTGGAAGCCGCCGCCGGCATCGATCACGCTGGTCACGCCCAGCGAGTTGATCTCGCGCATGAAGTGGCGTGTCGAATTGATTTGATACTCGGGCGGCAGCGGCGGCCCCTTGGCCAAAGTCGAGTAGAGAATCGTGGCATTCGGCTGCGCCAGGAGAAGGCCGGTCGGATTGCCAGCGGCATCGCGAACGATTTCGCCACCGGGAGGATTGGGGGTGCCTTTCGTGTAGCCGACGACACGTAACGCAGCAGCGTTGAGCAATGCACGATCATAAAGATGCAGAATAAAGACGGGCGTCTCGGGCGCGATGGCATTGATTTCTTCGAGCGTCGGCAAACGCTTTTCTGCGAACTGGTGTTCGGTGAAGCCGCCCACGACGCGGACCCATTGCGGCGCCGGCGTACGGTCGACTTGCGCCTTGAGCATCGCCATCGCTTCGGAAAGGCTTGGCACGCCGTCCCAGCGCAACTCCATATTGTAGTTCAAGCC
>JAEYVN010000011.1 GCA_023431725.1 Pseudomonadota bacterium | reverse complement strand
GTCCGATCGGCGCGGCGCGCGTCGGCTTCATCAACGGTGAGTACGTTCTCAATCCGGTCATCGACGAGATGAGCGAGAGCGAGCTCGATCTCGTCGTCGCCGGCACCACCGATGCCGTGCTGATGGTGGAATCGGAAGCCAAGGAATTGTCGGAAGACGTGATGCTGGGTGCCGTGATGTTCGGCCACCGCCATTTCCAGCCGGTGATCCAGGCGATCATCCAGCTGGCCGAGAAGGCTGCGAAAGAGCCGCGCGAACTGACCGTCATCGACAACAACGATCTCGAAAAGGAGATGCTGGGTGTCGTCGAGAAGGATCTGCGCGCCGCTTACGCAATCTCCAAGAAGCAGGATCGCTACGCAGCCGTCGCCGCCGTGAAGGAAAAGATGCTCGCGCATTTCTTCCCGGAAGGCGCCGAGCCGAAGTACGACAAGCTGCGTGTTGCCGGCGTGTTCAAGGAACTCGAAGGCAAGATCGTTCGCTGGAACATCCTCGATACGTCCAAGCGCATCGATGGCCGCGATCTGACCACCGTCCGCCCGATCGTCTGCGAAGCCGGCGTTCTGCCGCGCACGCATGGTTCGGCGCTGTTCACACGCGGCGAGACCCAGGCACTGGTTGTCACCACGCTCGGCACCGGTGAAGACGAGCAGTGGATCGACGCGCTGCAGGGCACCTACAAGGAGCACTTCCTGCTCCACTATAACTTCCCGCCCTTCTCGGTCGGTGAAACCGGCCGTCTCGGCGGTACCAAGCGGCGCGAAATCGGCCACGGCAAGCTCGCCTGGCGCGCAATCCATCCGGTCCTGCCGGCGAAGCATGATTTCCCCTACACCATCCGCGTGGTCTCGGAGATCACCGAGTCGAACGGCTCGTCCTCGATGGCCACCGTCTGCGGCACCTCGCTCGCTCTGATGGATGCCGGCGTGCCGCTGAAGCGGCCGACCGCGGGTATCGCCATGGGTCTGATCCTCGAAGGCGAGAAGTTCGCGGTGTTGTCGGACATCCTCGGTGACGAGGACCATCTCGGCGACATGGACTTCAAGGTGGCCGGTACTGAAATCGGCATCACCTCGTTGCAGATGGACATCAAGATTGCCGGCATCACCGAGCAGATCATGAAGATCGCGCTCGGACAGGCGAAGGACGGCCGCATCCACATCCTTGGCGAAATGTCCAAGGCCTTGACGGCGGCGCGCGCCGAGCTTGGTGAACACGCTCCGCGCATCGAGACGCTGAAGATCCCGACCGACAAGATCCGTGAAGTGATCGGCACCGGCGGCAAGGTGATCCGCGAGATCGTCGAAAAGACCGGCGCCAAGATCAACGTCGAGGACGACGGCACCGTCAAGGTCGCCTCCGCCAACGGCGAGTCGATCCGTGCGGCGATCAAGTGGATCAAGTCGATCGCTTCCGATCCGGAAGTCGGCCAGATCTACGAAGGCACGGTCGTGAAGGTGATGGAATTCGGAGCCTTCGTGAACTTCTTCGGTTCACGCGACGGCCTCGTCCATATCAGTCAACTCGCCGCCAACCGCGTGCAGAAGACCTCCGATGTCGTCAAGGAAGGCGACAAGGTGAAGGTGAAGCTGCTCGGTCTCGACGATCGCGGCAAGGTGCGCCTGTCGATGAAGGTCGTCGATCAGGAAACCGGCGAGGATCTCGAAGCCAAGCAGAAGGAAGAGCAACCGGCTGCTGGCGGCGCCGCGGAGTAATCCACTCCGCATCAACGAATGCAAAAAGGGCGGCCATCGGCCGCCCTTTTCATTTCACCATACCGGCGACAATCTCACCCAGGGCCTTGAAGTCCTGCGCCCGCGATGACGTACGGCGCCAGCCGAGACCGACGGTGCGGAACGGCTCCGGCGTTGCGAAGCGGGCAAGCTTCACGCGTTCGTCACGCGCTTCCACCTTCACCGCGATTTCCGGAATCAGCGTCACCCCGTATCCGTTGGCGACCATCTGCATGACGGTCGTCAGACTGGTCGCGCCCAGTTCGCGCAGCGACCCGCCACTGGCATCGGAGCAGAAGGCCAGCGCCTGATCGCGCAGGCAATGCCCCTCCTCCAGAAGAATCAGACGGCTCTGGTCGATGTCGTCCGCGGTGATCCGCTGACGATTGGGCAGCGCGTCGCCTGAGGGCGCGGCCAGCAGGAAGGCATCCTCAAACAATGAGAGCGTTTCGATTTCCGGATGTGGCGCCGGCAGCGCGATCATGATGACGTCGAGACTGCCGCGCACCAGTTCCTCGACCAGGAAGCGCGTCTGCGTCTCGCGCAATTCCAGCTCGAGATCGGGATGCTTGTCCTGAAGCGCCGGCAGGAGACGCGGCAACACATACGGCGCGATCGAGGGGATGACCCCGAACCGCAAGGTCCCGCTCAAAACACCGCAGCGATGCCGCGCAAAATCCTCAAGATCGTTCACCTCGCTCAGGATGCGTTCGCCGCGGCGTACAACCTCCATGCCGGTCTCGGTCAGCACCACGTCATTGGAGCGACGCTCCACCAGAGTGACCCCGAGATCCTTCTCCATCTCCTTGATCTGCATGGACAAAGCCGGCTGGCTGACAGCGCAGGCATCGGCCGCGCGGCCAAAATGGCGGTGCCGGGCCAAGGCATTGAGATAACGAAGCTGTCGCAGCGTGATCATATCAATAAGATAATCTTATGGCTGATCCTAATCAATCCGATTGGACCTTATATAATCTAAAGAGCATGGTCCGGGCCGACCAAACCCGCTCGCAAATGAGGAGGAAAACAATGGACGCAAAGACCGACGACAAGGGCTCAGGCAAATGCCCCTTTTCCGGTGGCGGAAGCCGCGGTCACTCGAACCGCGACTGGTGGCCAGAGATGCTGGACATCGAGATGCTTCATCGCAATTCCAATCTGTCCGACCCGATGGGCAAGGAATTCGACTACGCTGAGGAGTTCAAGACTCTCGACCTCGATGCCGTGATCAAGGACCTGAAGGCCCTGATGACGGATTCGCAGGAATGGTGGCCAGCCGACTTCGGTCATTACGGCGGACTGATGGTCCGCATGGCCTGGCACTCGGCAGGCACCTACCGAATCACCGACGGCCGTGGCGGTGCAGGCGCCGGCCAGCAGCGCTTCGCGCCGCTGAATTCGTGGCCTGACAACGCCAACCTCGACAAGGCCCGTCGCCTGCTGTGGCCGATCAAGCAGAAGTATGGCCGCAAGCTTTCCTGGGCCGATCTGATGGTCCTTGCCGGAAACGCAGCGCTCGAATCCATGGGCTTCAAGACCTTCGGCTTCGCCGGCGGCCGCGCCGACGTGTGGGAGCCTGAAGAGCTCTATTGGGGTCCGGAAGGCACCTGGCTGGGCGACGAGCGCTACAGCGGCGAGCGTCAGCTCTCGGAGCCGCTCGGCGCCGTGCAGATGGGCCTCATTTACGTCAATCCGGAAGGCCCGAACGGCAATCCGGACCCGATCGCAGCGGCGAAGGACATCCGCGAGACGTTCTTCCGCATGGCGATGAACGACGAGGAGACCGTTGCGCTGATCGCCGGCGGCCACACCTTCGGCAAGACCCACGGCGCCGGCGACCCGTCGCTGATTGGACCCGACCCGGAAGGCGCGGCGCTCGAGGATCAGGGCCTCGGCTGGAAGAGCAAGCATGGCTCCGGCGTGGGTGCAGACGCCATCACCGGCGGACCGGAGGTCACCTGGACGCAGGCGCCGACCCAATGGAGCAATCTCTTCTTCAAGAACCTGTTCGAAAACGAATGGGAGCTGACGACGAGCCCGGCCGGCGCGAAGCAGTGGGTGGCGAAGAACGCCGTGGCGGACGTGCCGGACGCGTTCGACCCCTCCAAGAAGCATCGTCCGACGATGCTCACCACCGACCTGTCGCTGCGCTTCGATCCGATCTACGAGAAGATTTCGCGGCGCTTCTACGAGAACCCGGATCAATTCGCGGACGCCTTCGCTCGTGCGTGGTTCAAGCTCACGCACCGCGACATGGGTCCGCGCGTGCGTTACCTCGGTAAGCTCGTGCCGCAGGAAGTGCTGATCTGGCAGGACCCGATCCCGGCCTCCGACTCCAAGCTGGATGACAAGGATATTGCCGACCTCAAGGCGAAGATCCTCGCATCGGGACTGTCGGTGTCGCAGCTCGTGTCCACCGCCTGGGCGTCGGCCTCGACATTCCGCCGCTCCGACAAGCGCGGTGGCGCCAACGGCGCGCGCATCCGTCTCGCGCCGCAGAAGGACTGGGAGGTCAACGAGCCTGCTCAGCTGAAAACCGTTCTGGGCAAGCTTGAGGAAATCCAGAAGGGCTTCGGCAAGAAGGTCTCGATGGCCGACCTGATCGTTCTCGCTGGTACCGCCGCGGTCGAAAAAGCCGCCAAGGATGCCGGAGTTGACGTGAAGGTACCGTTCGTCCCGGGTCGCGCCGACGCAACCCAGGACCAGACAGACGTCCAGTCGTTTGCGCCGCTCGAGCCGCGTCAGGATGGCTTCCGCAACTACACCAACAAGAAGAAGATGCAGTTCATGAAGCCCGAAGAGGCTCTCGTGGACCGTGCGCAGCTTCTGACGCTGACGGGACCGGAGATGACCGTTCTGCTCGGCGGCCTGCGTGTGCTCGGCGCTAATGTCGGTGGCTCTCAGCACGGCGTCTTCACCAAGCAGCCGGGTAAGCTGACGAACGACTTCTTCGTCAACCTGCTCACGATGGATACCGAGTGGCAGGCTCCCAACGCCGATGGCGTCTATCAGGGCGTCGACCGCAAGACCAAGGCACCGAAGTGGACCGCAACCGCGGTCGACCTGATCTTCGGTTCGCACTCGCAGCTCCGCGCCTTCGCGGAAGTCTATGCGTGCGCAGACTCGAAGCAGAAGTTCGTGAAGGACTTCGCCAAGGCCTGGGCCAAGGTGATGAATGCCGACCGTTTCGACCTCGGCAAGGACGACCTGCGCGAAGTGGCGTAACGCTTCGTCATTGCCGTCGACCGGCACTGCAACGAACGAAGGGCGGCCTCACCGGCCGCCCTTTATTTTTGTCAGGCGAGGCTTTCGTCCGGAGGCCTGCTCAGAACTTGACCCTGAGCACAGCGGACGCGAACTGGTTCAGCAGCCCGGTCGAACTGGTCGACAGATCGTAGTGAAAGCCAAGGTCCATGGTGTCGCTCCGAGCGCCAACCACGCCGACGCCGAACGAATACAGCCACGGCGAGACATTCAGTCCTTCGGTCACGAAGCTTTCGCCACCGCCGGCATATGACGCCGTAATCTCCGCCCGATCCTGCAGCGTGTTGTAACCCGCGGCCGCCCGGGCGGTGAGGTGAACACGATCCGCGAGCCGCATCGTCGCGCCGAGCCCAGCAGTGAACCGCAATTCGCGATAGGTCTGCGCGTCGACATTGAGGCTGAGCGCATCGGCGCCGGTTTCGCTGTAGGCCTTGCCATGAACGCGGGCGGCATCCACGCCGACCGAGGGAACGAGCGCCATGCCATCGACCAACGGGACCGCTTTCTTCACGCGCAGCCCGGCATGCAACGTCGAGCCGTTGTAGCTGGCTGACGCTGTGCTGTTCATGAAGCCGATCATGCGGCTCTCCGCATTCCGGTTCAGCGCCCCGTCGAACTGGAAATGGGTGACGAAGCCACCGCCGATGGCATAGGCGCCATAGATGCCGCCCTGGTAGCTGTCGACGTCGAGCCGGTTCGGCACGGCATCGTCCGCCCCCGAAATGGCGCTGCGCGACGTGGCGAACACGCCGCCGAGCAGCAGCGACGGCGACACCGCCTTGTCGATCCCCGCGGCAATCCCGCCGCCGCTGGCGCTATAGCCCGGGACGCCATCCAGACCGGATTGGCGCACGAAGCCGCCGAACGGCTTGAGCCAGGCGTTCCGTTCAGGGCCGATGTCGCCGTTAAAGTCGGAGCTGCGGACGCCCTCGAGCCGGTTTTCAACGACGCGCTGGAATGCGCGCTGGGTCTCGTAGGTCGCTTGTGTCGCAGCGCCGGCAAGCACCGGCAGCGTCTGACTGATCGCGGTAGACAGCGCGGGACCACTCAGGTTGTCGAGCGCGTTGATCGCAGGCGCCATTGCGCCATCGAGTCCGAGCGGCGAGCCCGCAATGCGATAGAGAGCCTCGGCCGCGCCCATGGCCGACCGGTTGCCCTGCCCAGCAACCGTGTCGGCATAGGGCGCTATCAGCTGCATGTAGGCCAGTTCGCCGGTCGGCATCCCAAGCGAATTGTATTCGCTGGTCAGCATCTGCGCCGCCGACGCATTGCCTTCGATATTACCGTAGAGGCTCGTCAGCGTGCCTTGCGACAGCGTGTTGAACAGGACCTTGCCTTCCGGGGTGATCGAGCCCAGCAAGGTGAAATTCTCACCTGCGCTCCCCTTCGGACCGACACCGCGTCCCCAGAAATAGCCGCTCTGGTAATTGGTCACGATGAAGCGCCCGGATCCGGCAGCGCCGAACAGCGACGGGCTGACGATCCGCCACGGCGTGCCAGCCGTCCATTTCCACTGCGGCGATGAGTTGCTGAACGCCACCTGCGCCGAAGGTGGCGTGAACACCGCCGGGTTATAGGGCGTCATGTAAGCCCAATGCGTCACCAGCAGGCTCGTGCCGGTGATCATCTGCATCTCCATCGCGGTCACGCCGTCGATGGTCTGCATCTGGCCGAGGCCGATCGTGGTCGCCCCGCCGCCGATGGGCGTGAACACCATCGTGATCTGGCCCGCCGTGTTGACGAAGCCCTGGATCGTGGAGGTGGACGTGGTCATCAACGGGCCGATCGCCAGCTCCGCGCTGCTCAGCCCGCTGAACGCGCCGTTGGTCGCCGTGCCGAGGGCCCAGAGCGTCTGATCGCCGATCGGAAAGGGGGTGGAGAAGCTCGATGCCGAGGAAGCATACGCAAGAAGCTGCGGCACCGGCACATACCAATGCGAGTTGGAGATCGTCGCGTCCCATACGTTGGATTGCGCGTTGGCCCCGCAACACCAGCCGAAGATGAGCCCACCCGATGCGAGACCCAAACCAAGACGACGCAATGTGACGTCGAAGATCGACACAGACGACCTCTATGAGACCAACCGATTCCGGCCGACGATCCTATGAAAAAATCCGCCGCTGTCGAGAAAGCGCGCGGCGGCAATTCCACCTCTCGATCCTGGCAATTCACCATGCGAAAGGGGCGCAAGGGCCGCCCTTTTGTTTGATCCGACGGCCCCGTGTCAGGGAATATCGGGCTGCGTTTCGACGACCGGACACCAGCCGTCGTCGGCACGACGGAACAGCGGACAGCCATACACGGCCCGCACCGGCGGCGGCGCCTCCAACCTCGCCATCTCTGTTTGCCAGCGATTGGTCTGCTTCATCGCCACCACGATTCCAACGACTTGCACGCCGATGCGTTGCAGCAACTTCACGGCAGCAACCGCCGTCGCGCCGCTCGAAATCGCGTCATCCACCAGCACGACACGACGGTTATCGAGCAATGGCAGCATGTTCGGATCGAGCCGCAGCAACTTGCCGGGCTCCGGACTGGTGATCGAATGAACCGCTTGCGAGAGAGCGTCGTCGTACCAGAACTTGCGCGAATAACCGAGCGGCACGAAGCGCGGATGACCAAGTCGCTCGGCGACGCGATCGGCGAAAGCAAAACCAAGCGTCGGCAAGCCGACAACCACATCGGCGCGGAAGGTCTGCGCCTGTTCAGCCATCGCATCGGCGAGCGCGGCAATCACGACATGCGACGCCTGGTTGGCGATCAGCGAGGCAACCGCGTTGTCGCCGCTCGGCAATTGCCGCAGTGGAAGCACGAGCACGCGGCCATCTGGCAATCGCACCGGATAACCGTATCGGTATGGCGGCGCAGCCGTGAAACGCGCTGGAATATCGGCAGTCATGTCCTGCCAATAGCCGGTGGTTGGCTCGGTAAAGAAAGACTCCGGCATCGGGAATAGATTCCAAGGAACGAACG
>JAEYVN010000072.1 GCA_023431725.1 Pseudomonadota bacterium | reverse complement strand
CTCCTGGTTGTCATGCTGATTTCCGGGTTGCTCGCGATGATTCGCGGCTTCATGCGCGAAGTGCTCTCGATCGCGGCCTGGATCGCGGCTGCTGCCGCCACGCTCTACTTCTATGGCCGGCTGCTGCCGGTGGCGAAAAGCTACTTCAACAACGACATCGTGGCCGCCGGCGCCGTCATCGGCGGCGTGTTCCTGGGCACCCTTCTGATCGTGTCGATCGTGACCGTGCGGGTCTCCGACATGATCCTCGACAGCCGAATCGGCGCCCTCGACCGCACGCTGGGTTTCCTGTTCGGACTGGCCCGCGGCCTCGTGATCGTCGTGGTCGCCTATCTGTTTTTCGACTGGCTGGTTCCGCAGAAATCGCAGCCGACCTGGGTTACCGATGCAAAATCGCGTGTGGTTCTTGCAGGGACCGGAGATTGGCTTAAGTCGATGTTGCCGGATGACCCCGAAAGCACCATCTTGAAACGGTTGAAGCGTCCCAAGGAGGACGCTGGCGAGGATCAGCCCGCCAGCGGCCAGCGGTCGGACAATTCAGCACCCCGCCCGGGCGCAAGCACCGGCGAAGGCTACGACCGGTCCGACCGGACCGACATGCGCCAGTTGATCGAAACGAGGGCCGCGCCCGCGCGTTAGCGGCGGTCCGGAGGATTTGTACACGCAATGACGGCCGCCCCGGACAAAAATCCCCTCGACCTAGAGATGCATGCCGACCGCCTCCGCGAGGAATGCGGTGTCTTCGGCATTTTCGGCACCCCGACTCGGCAGCGATCACCGCGCTCGGCCTGCATGCGCTCCAGCATCGCGGCCAGGAAGCGGCCGGCATCGTCTCATTCGACGGAGAGCGGTTCCACTCCGAGCGCCGGCTCGGTCTTGTTGGCGACACCTTCTCCCGCCGTTCGGTGATCGACCGCCTGCCCGGCATGTCGGCGATCGGCCATGTCCGCTATTCCACCACCGGCGAGACCCTGCTGCGCAACGTGCAGCCGCTTTTCGCCGAACTCGATCCGTTCGGTTTCGCCATCGGCCATAACGGCAATCTGACCAACGGCCTGACGCTGCGCCGCGAGCTGGTGCGCGAAGGCGCGATCATGCAGTCCACCACCGACACCGAGGTGATGCTGCATCTGGTCGCCCGCTCCCGCAAGCCGCGCTTCATCGATCGCTTCATCGACGGCCTGAAGGCGCTGGAAGGCGCCTATTCCTTCGTCGGTCTCACCAACAAGAAGCTGGTCGGCGCGCGCGATCCGCTCGGCATCCGCCCGCTGGTGCTCGGCACGCTCGACGGCTGCCCGATCCTGACATCGGAAACCTGCGCACTCGACATCATCGGCGCCAAGTATGTGCGCGACATCGAGAACGGCGAAGTCATCGTCTTCGACAGCAAGGGCGCCCATTCGCAGAAGCCCTTCCCGGCGGTGGCACCGCGTCCCTGCATCTTCGAGTACATCTACTTCGCGCGGCCCGACTCCATCGTCGGCGGCCGCCCGGTCTATCAGGTGCGCAAGACCATGGGCGCCGAACTCGGCCGCGAAGCGCCGGCCGAGGCCGATGTGATCGTGCCGGTGCCGGATTCGGGCGTGCCGGCCGCGCTCGGCTTCTCGCAGGAAACCGGCATCCCGTTCGATCTCGGCATCATCCGCAATCATTATGTCGGCCGCACCTTCATCGAGCCGACGCAGCAGATTCGTCAGCTTGGCGTGCGCCTCAAGCACAATGCCAATCGCGCGGTCGTGGCCGGCAAGCGCATCGTGCTGGTCGATGACTCGATCGTGCGCGGCACCACCTCGACCAAGATCGTGCAGATGATGCGCGATGCCGGTGCGAAGGAAGTGCATTTCCGCATCGCCTCGCCGCCGATCACCCATCCGGACTATTACGGCATCGACACGCCGGACCGCGACGGCCTGCTCGCCGCCACGCATTCGCTCGAGGAGATGCGCAAGTTCATCGGCGCGGACTCGCTCGCCTTCCTGTCGGTCGATGGCATCTATCGCGCGATGGGTTACGAAAAGCGCGATCCGGAGCGACCGCAATTCACCGACCATTGCTTCACCGGCGATTATCCGACCGCGCTGACCGATCAGACCGCCAAGTCTCATACGCCGCGGCAATTGTCGTTGCTGGCGGAAGCGAGCTGATATCGTTCCAGAGGTGGGACTAGGCGCGCGATGCTCTATATCCCACCGCACTTCCGAGAGACCGACAAGGACCGTCTGCAAGCCGAGATCACGCGCATCGGCTTCGCAACGCTGACAACGGTTGGCCCGGACGGGCCATTGATCAGCCACCTCCCGGTCATCCTCGATACGAGCGTCGGTGAATTCGGTCAGCTTCGTTGCCACGTCGCCCGCGCCAATCCGCAATGGCGCGACAGCGATTTCTGCAAGACCGCCCTCGCCGTCTTCATGGGGCCGCACACCTCCATCTCGCCGTCCTGGTATCCCTCGAAGAAGGAACACGGCAAGGCGGTGCCGACCTGGAATTACGTCAGCATCTGCGCGCGCGGGCGTATCGAGGTGTTTGAGGATCGCGACGAACTCGCCGCTCACGTCACCGAACTATCCAACCTGCATGAGGCCGCGTTTCCGGAGCCGTGGCAGGTTTCCGACGCGCCACCGGATTACATCGAGCGGCAATTGCGCGGCATCGTCGGCTTCCGCTTCACCATCGATGCGCTCGAAGGCAAAATGAAGCTCAGCCAGAACCGCAGTGAAGCCGACCGGCACAGCGTCGCCGAGGCGCTCGGCGCCTCGCCGGACGCCGATGCCCGCGCCGTCGCGGAACGGATGAAAGCTGAGCGACCGCGGGTATGATCCGCTAGACGCTCCAGCGGCCCGCTAGAAACTTCTGGATTGTCGCAAACGCATGTTCGCCATCGGGCAACAGGTGCGGGAAGAAATAGAAGCCATGCGGCATGCGCTCGCGCACCAGATGGTCGGTGGGAACACCCGCTGACCGCAGACGCGCGGCGAAGGCGCGATTGTCATCGATCATCGGATCCACCTCGCCCGAGACAATCAAGGTCGGCGGATAGCCGTGCAAATCGCCGCGTGCCGGACTGACATGCGGATGATCGCGATTACGCCGCGATACCACATAGGCACCGCGCACAAAACCGACAAAAGCCGTGTCATAGATGATGCCGAGCGGCGCCAGACGCTCAAAGGAGTCGTATTGCTCGAACTCGAAGTCTGTGATCGGACACAGCAGCATCGCCGCTTGCGGCATCGGATGGCCTTCGTCGCGCGCCTTCAGCGGCAATGCCGCCGAGAGATTGCCGCCAGCCGAGTCTCCGGCCACGACAATGCACGAGGGATCACCGCCAATAGCCCCGCCCTGTGTCTGCATCCACACCAGTACGGCGAGACAATCATCGAGCCCGGCCGGGAACGGCCATTCCGGCGCAAGGCGGTAATTCACGCTGACCACCACCAGTCCGTTCTCCACGGCCATGCGGCTGGTGATGTAAGCCGTGTCCTCCGAACTTCCGACCGTGAAACCGCCGCCATGAATGTAGAGGCACATCGGCATCGCATTGCCCTGGGCGGGCGGCGTATAGATCTGACAGCGAATGGGGCCTGCGGCCGATGGAACCATCCGTTCGGTGACGCTCACCTGCGGATAGAGAGAGGCCGCACTTGGCGGCAACGTTGCCGGATCGATCTTGTGATCGCCGATATAGCCGGAGCGCACCGGCTGGATCATCAATTGCCGCAGTGTCAGCGGGTGCCGCAGACGATCCAGCAATTGATAATAAGGCGCGGCCGGATCCGCAGGATCGATGTGCGAGAGACCCGGTCCATCCAGGCGCTGGTCGACAGGCGTGACATTGACGACGTCCGGCATCGCGATTCCTTCCTTAGACCCGGACCCGTTCTAGCCTGATTTGCCCCTGTTTCAGCTATATGTGCCGCGGTTTGTCTTTCGCGGAGCCGTCGATTATGGATGCGGCTCGCAAATCCTGTATGTGGCGGATCCAAATTGTCTCAACCTCTCGCAAATCGCATCGCCCTCGTCACCGGCGCCTCGCGCGGCATCGGCCGCTCGACAGCCCTCGCCCTGGCCAAGGCCGGCGCTCATGTGATCGCCGTGGCACGCACGGTCGGCGGACTTGAGGAACTCGACGACGAGATCAAGGCGGCTGGTGGCAATGCCACGCTGGTGCCGCTGGACCTGAAGGATTCCGACGGC
The DNA here is from genome assembly GCA_023431725.1 of Pseudomonadota bacterium. Classification (GTDB taxonomy): domain Bacteria; phylum Pseudomonadota; class Alphaproteobacteria; order Rhizobiales; family Xanthobacteraceae; genus Pseudorhodoplanes. The sequence goes on along the minus strand of JAEYVN010000072.1, from coordinate 2,808 downwards.
GTCGCGCGGCTCGGCGGCGCCCTGTTCGACCGTTACAAGAAGCTCGATATCCTCGTCGGCAATGCCGGCATTCTCGGCCCGCTCTCGCCGCTGTCGCATGTCGAGCCGAAGGTGTGGGACGACGTGATGGCGATCAACATCACGGCCAATTGGCAATTGATCCGCTGCATGGAACCGCTGCTGGTAAAGAGCGATGCCGGACGCGCGGTGATGATCTCCTCCAGCACCTCCTGGAAGGCACGCGCCTATTGGGGCCCCTATGCCGTATCCAAGGCGGCGCTGAACGCCATGGTGCAGGTCTGGGCGGCGGAGAACATGACCACCAATCTGCGCGTCAATCTGTTTACGCCAGGCCCTGTACGCACACGGATGCGCGCGCAGGCGATGCCGGGCGAAGATCCGGATTCATTGGTGACGCCGGATGTGGTGGCCGAAGCCATCGTTGACTTGTGTCTGCCGGGCTTCACCGAGACCGGCAAGGTCTACAGCTTCGTCGCCAAGAAACTGCTGAGCTTCCAGCAGCCGGAATAGCCGTACGGCCGATCACCGTCATCGGCACCGGTCGCTTAACTCTCCGCAGGATGTTTTGCGCAGACCGGACTATTGGATCGCGACGACATCCAGCATGGCCAGCTTGTCGGGATTGCGCACGACATAGATTCCCGACAAGCGATCGGCTTCGTCATAGGCCAGCGAGACTGCCGCACTGACAACGCCATCCTGCAGGATCAGCACGCCACGCGCGCCATTGATGTTGACGTCACGCCATTCGAGATTGCTCCAGAAGCTGTGCAGGCGCTGGACGAAGGCCAGAACCGCGTCCTTGCCCTGCAGCACCTCCAGCAGCGCCGAGACCTTGCCACCGCCATCGGCGGTGAAGCGGATATCGTCCGACAACAATTCGGCAAGTTGCAACGTCTCGCCCTTCGTGATGGCGATCTGAAACGCCGACAGCAATTCATCCTGGCGCGCGGCCGGCGCGATATAACGCACCTTGGCCTGATCGATATGCTGCTTCGCGCGCGATACCAGCTTGCGGCAGGCCGCTTCATCCAGATCCAGCGTGGTCGCGATATCCGGATAAGGCGTTTCGAAAATCTCGTACAGCAGGTAAGCCGCACGTTCCTTCGGCGTCAGTCGTTCAAGGATCAGAAGAAATGCTGTCGTGAGCGACGAACTGAGTTCGGCATTTCTCTCAGCGTCAGTCTCGACAGCGAGATGGATCGGCTCGGGCAGCCACGAGCCAACATAATCGACGCGTGAGCGATGCGCGGCCCGGAGGCAATCAAGGCAATGGCGTGTGCAGATGGTCGTCAGCCATGCGGCCGGATTGTCGATCGATGCGGCATCCGCATTCTGCCATTTCAGGAAGGTGTCCTGCACCGCATCCTCGGCATCGGCCCGCGAGCCAAGGATGCGATAAGCGAGCCCAAGCAATCTGGGACGCGCCGTCTCGAATATCCGCAGGTGTTCAACACTGTGCATGTCAGTGTCTCGACACCTGAATACGGTTCCAGAAATTGATCGCGGCGACCTCCGCCGTCAGCGCGCCAATCTCCTTATCCGAGAAATGCCGTCGTAACTGCGCGCGCAGCACGCCGTGATCCGCCTTTCGATCGATCTCGGTCAGCGCCTCGGTCCAGGCCAAAGCCGCCTTCTCCCGCTCATCGAAATCCGACACATGATTCCAGACAATCAAGCGATCAAGCCGCTCGTTGCTCTCGCCATCCTCGCGGGCTTCCCGTGTATGCATCTTGACGCAGTGCGCGCAGCCATTCATCTGCGACGCCCGCAAATGGACGAGATGCCGGATCTTATGATCGAGATGGTGACCGTTCATGACCTTGTGGACCTCGACCATGGCCTGGATCACGTCCGGGATTTCCTGCTCGTATCTGATAGCCCTGGTGTCATTCATGATGGTTCCCTTTCATCATTGCCTCATGGCCTCATGACGATTGGGTCCCGTCATTTGTGACATGGCCGCCAGATTTATTTACGGATCAACGCCTGCAGGCCACCTCGACCGAGATAGGTTTACGGCAACTCGGAAATAAGCTTCTGAAATTCGGACTGGGGCCATGCCCTGACGGTGCTGGAATGCACATTGCCCATCATGCCCAGCGCCAGCGCGAATTTGGCGACATTCTCGCCGTCGGGGGCTTCGGCAATGACGAGGAGATCTCTGTCGCCGGTCGTCATATAGACCTCCTTGATGTCGACTCCGACTTTCTTTGCGAGGTCCCGAGCCGCTTGGGCCCGCTTGGGGGCATCCTTGACCGAACGGATTCCCTGGTCAGTCCAGTTGAGCGACAACAGAAAGGTCGGCATTCGATCCTCCATCTGATGCTCAGTTTGGTCGCTGCCCGCTGTGAAGCGGCAGCATACGGATTGCATAATCTGGATGGCGATGCTCACCGCAAAGAAGAAAGCGGCCTCATAAGAAACAGTGCGTCAGAAATCGTTCTTGCCGACGCAGATTGCTGCTTCTTGGTCCGAAGGTCGGCTAGTCCCATTCAACAAGGGGGGCAGCAGCTCACACGGATGCTACACCGCTGGCCGTGCGCGCGGAAGCGGACTGGCCAGCGCAAAAGTCACGATGACGCGAGAGCGGTCGAGCACCGGGTTCTTCGCGTCCGCTCACTTGCGTGTTGCGTAGGGGTTTTTCTTTTCGCGCAGCATCAGCCGGATCGGCGTGCCGGGCAGATCGAACGCTTCGCGCATCTCGTTGGCGAGATAGCGCTTGTAGGAATCCGGCACGGCATCGGCACGCGTGCAGAAGATGACGAAGCTCGGCGGCCGTGCCTT
>JAEYVN010000519.1 GCA_023431725.1 Pseudomonadota bacterium | reverse complement strand
GGAAATCTCGCGTTACGACGAGCGCGGCCCGGCCTGGTACTGGAACAACATTTCCTGCGGCGAACACACCGGCACGCATTTCGATGCGCCGGCGCATTGGGTGACCGGCCAGCATTACGCCGACGGTTACACCGATACCGTGTCGGTGCAGCGCTTCGTCGCCCCCGCGGTGGTGATCGATTGCAGCAAGGAAGCGGCGGCCGACGAGAAGTTCCTGCTGGAGCCGGCGGATATCGAAGCCTGGGAGGCCAAGCACGGCCGTATTCCCGATGGCGCCTGGGTGCTGATGCGCACCGACTGGTCGAAGCGCGAAGATGCCGCGCGCTTCCTCAACATGAAGGAAGACGGGCCGCATGTGCCGGGGCCGTCGGCTGCGGCGGTGACCTTCCTCGTGCAGCAGCGCAACGTCAATGGCTGGGGCGTGGAAGCGGTCGGCACCGACGCGGGTCTCGCCTTCAGCTTCGAGCCGGCTTTCCCGGCGCATCACCTGATGCATGGCGCCAACAAGTTCGGTCTCGCCAGCCTGTGCAACCTCGATCAATTGCCGGCGACCGGTGCCGTGCTGATCACCGCGCCGCTGAAGATCGAAAAAGGCTCGGGCAGCCCGTTGCGCGTGCTGGCGCTGGTGCCGGCGTAACGCCGTGTCGCGATACTCTCATCGTCATGCGCGGGCTTGACCCGCGCATCCCGTTTAGGGAGGCATAGTGCCCTTATTATCGGGATGGCCGGGTCAAGCCCGGCCATGACGACAACGGGATTTGAGAAACCCGCTCACACCGGCTTTGGGTTACGTTCCTCGAAACCGCGCTGATGCCAATAGGGATAGGCCGGCGTCACGTCGCTCGCGGCATCGAGCTTGGCGATCTGCTCCTTCGTCAATGACCACCCAATCGCACCGAGGTTCTGCTGCAACTGTTCCTCGTTGCGGGCGCCGACGATCACGGTCGATACGGTCGGCCGTTGCAGCAGCCAGTTCAGCGCGATCTGCGGAATGCTCTTGCCGGTGTCTTTCGCGACCTCATCGAGCGCATCGACGACCCGATAGAGATATTCGTCATCGACCTGCGGCCCCATATCCGCCGTTGCGTGCAGGCGGCTTTGCTTCGGCAACGGCTGGCCGCGGCGAAGCTTGCCGGTGAGGCGGCCCCAGCCGAGCGGCGACCACACCACGGCGCCGAGCCCCTGATCGAGCGCCAGCGGCATCAACTCCCATTCATAGTCGCGGCCGATCAGCGAGTAATAGGTCTGGTTGGCGACATACCGCGGATAGCCATAGCGATCCGCCGCCGCCAGCGACTTCATGATGTGCCAGCCGGAAAAATTAGACACGCCGACGTAGCGTATCTTGCCGGCACGCACGAGCGTATCGAGCGTGGACAGCACTTCCTCCACCGGCGTCATTGCATCGAAACCATGCAACTGGAACAGGTCGATGTGATCGGTGCCGAGTCGCTTCAGCGATTCATCGATGGTCGCGAGCAGGTGAAAACGCGATGAGCCGACCGCATTCGGATCGTCGTTGAAGCGGAATGTCGCTTTGGTGGAAATCAGCACCTTGTCGCGGCGGCCCTTGATCGCTTCGCCGAGCACGCGTTCGGATTCACCGGTCGAATAGACGTCGGCGGTGTCGAACATGCTCACCCCGGCATTGAGACAGATGTCGATGAGGCGGCGCGCGCCTTTGGCATCGGTGTCGCCCCAGGCGCTGAAGAAATCGCCTTTGCCGCCAAACGTGCCGGCACCGAAACTCAGGGCCGGTACGGTGAGACCGGAGGCGCCCAATCGTCGATATTCCATTGCGGTCACTCCTGAAAAGTTACGCGGGTTGCTTTCAAACGTGGTCAGTCGGGCAGGCGGCCGCAACCTGTGCCGGTGCAACGCGCGTTTCGAGGCGCTGGCTCCAGAGCGCCACGGCGAAAGCGGCGAGCGGCACCAGCGCTGCAACGGCGGTCACTGCGCCAAGGCCGGGACCATAATCGATCACCGCGCCGCCGAGCCAGGCACCGATGGCGTTGCCGAGATTGAAGGCGGCGATATTGAAGCTTGAGGCGAGCGCCTGGCCGGCGCCGGTGGCGCGCTCGAGCACCCACATCTGCAACGGCGCAACGGTCGCGAATGCCGCCGCACCGAACAAACCGATGAAAACGACCGCCGCGAAACGATCGTGGATCGCAAACGTCAGTCCAAACAGCACGACCGACAGCGCGAGCAGGCTGCCGAGCATGGTCGGCACGAGGCGGCGATCCGCCAGTTTGCCGCCGACCAGATTGCCGACCACAAGGCCCGCACCGAACACCAGCAGGATCGGCGAGACGGCTGCTTCGGAGAAGCCGGTGACGCGCGTCAGGATCGGCGCAATATAGGTGAAGCCCGCGAACACGCCGACCCAACTCAACACCGTGGTGAGCAGGCCGAGCATCACAGGCTTGCGGCCGAGCACGGCAAGATCGCTGCGCCAGTTGCCTTCTTCCTCCGGTGCGTCGTCGCGCGGCACCAGCGCGATGATCACGGCCAGCGCGACGAGACCGATCAGCGTCACAGCCCAGAAGGTCGAGCGCCAGCCGAAAGCCTGGCCGAGCCAGGTGCCGAACGGCACACCGAGAATGTTGGCGACCGTCAGGCCGGTGAACATGATGGCGATGGCGGAGGCCTTCTTGTCCGACGCGACGAGGCCGGTCGCGACAACGGAGCCGACACCGAAGAAGGATGCATGGGCGAATGCGGTCAGCACCCGCGCGGCCATCAGCGACCAGTAATCGGGGGCGAGGGCACAGGCGGCATTGCCGATCGTGAACACGATCATGAGCGCGATCAGCAGCGTCTTGCGCGACCAGCGGCCGGTCAATGCCGTGAGAAGTGGGGCACCGACAACGACGCCGAGCGCGTAGCCGGAGATGAGGAGACCCGCGGCGGAAATGGACACATGGAGGTCGGCGCTGACCTCCAGCAACAAACCCATGATGACGAATTCGGTGACGCCAATTCCGAAGGCCCCGACGGTCAGGGCGTAGAGTGCGAGAGGCATGGGAGAATGTCCTGGATTTCCGGCACAGGCGAGAAAGCACCGAAATGGACAGTCCCAAACCTGTGAACTAGTGTGCTCTCAAGCAAATAACTTGTGAGATCAAGTTACAACGAGGATGTGCCTGAATGGCCCGCCTGGACGTCAACCGGTCCGGTGAGATCGAGGTCTTTGTCCGTGTGGTCGAATTGGGCGGCTTTTCCGCTGCTGCCCGGGCCTTCCGGATGACGCCGTCGGCGGTGAGCAAACTCGTCGCCCGGCTCGAGGCGCGGCTGGGTGTGCGGCTCGTCAACCGATCGACCCGCAAGCTGCAGCTCACCGCAGAGGGCGCGGCCTTCTATGAGCGCGGGATTCGTATCCTCAGCGACATGGATGCAGCCGAACAGGAGGCCTCCGCCGGCGCGGCACCGCGCGGCCGTTTGCGGATCAACGCCAATGTCGCCTTCGGCTACGGCTTCCTGCTGCCGCTGATGCCGGGATTTCTGAAAGCCCATCCCGGCGTCACGGTCGACATCACGCTGACCGATACCGTAGTCGATCTCCTGGAAGAGCGGGCGGACGTCGCCATCCGCGTCGGGCCCTTGCGGGACTCAAGCATGATGACGCGCAAGCTCGGCGAAAGCCGCAACGTCGTCGTGGCCTCTCCGGATTATCTCAAGAAGCATGGCGTGCCGC
>JAEYVN010000516.1 GCA_023431725.1 Pseudomonadota bacterium | reverse complement strand
AATATGCCAGCTATCTCTACGAACGCCTGCAACGAAAGGGCTTCCTGTTCCGTGACTGCCAGCGTCTCGTGAACCAGGATCGCAACCACTTTGCGTCCTGCATGGTCGCGCTTGGCGATGCCGATGCGATGGTGACCGGCGTCACCCGCAATTTTTCGGTCGCACTCGACGATGTGCGCCGCTGCATCGATCCAAAGCCGGGTCATCGCGTGATCGGCGTGTCATTGGTGCTGGCGCCGCGCGGACGCATGGTGATCGTCGCCGACACTGCGGTTACGGAAATGCCCGATGCAAAGGAGCTTGCTGAAATCGCCATCGAAGTTGCCGGTGTGGCCCGCAGACTCGGTCACGAGCCACGCGTTGCAATGCTGGCCTTTTCGACATTCGGTCACCCGCCAGGCGAACGATCGGGGCGCGTGCAGGAAGCAGTGCGCATCCTCGACCAGCGCCGCGTCGATTTCGAATATGATGGCGAAATGGCTGCCGATGTCGCCCTCAATCCCGAGCTGCAGGCGGCTTACCCATTCTGTCGCCTGTCGGGCCCGGCAAACGTGCTGGTGATGCCGGCCTTCCACTCGGCGTCGATCTCGACCAAGCTGTTGCAGGAGCTCGGCGGCTCTACAGTGATCGGACCGATCCTGGTCGGCCTCGACCGTCCCGTGCAGATCGTGCCGCTCGGTGCCAAGGACACCAATCTCGTCAACATGGCGGCTCTGGCGGCCTACAACGTCAGCGGGTAAGGAAGCCATTGCGGATGACGGGGACGGAATTGGGTTCGCCCAATGCCGTCCACTTCGCAACGACCAAGGGAACAGACATGACGACCAACAGAACGCTGCGCGGCGTGATTGCTGCCATCTCCACCATCATCGACGCAAAAGGCGCGCCAGACCATGCGCGCGCACTCAAGCTCGCACGCTTCCTGCTCGACAACGGATGCGACGGCTTGAATGTGCTGGGCACGACGGGGGAGGCAACATCGTTCTCCCGCGACGAACGCATGGGCCTGATGAGCGCCTATCGCGACAACGGCCTGCCGATGGAACGGCTGATGGTCGGGACGGGCGCCGCTGCTGTGTCCGACGCCGTTGCACTGACGCGTCACGCCGCCGAACTCGGTTTCGCCGGCGCGCTGGTCCTGCCGCCCTTTTATTACAAAGGCGTGCCGGATGACGGCCTCGCCGCCTATATCGACGCGATCGTCAAGGCGACGGCTGACAAGCCGATCCCGATCTATCTCTATCATTTCCCGGCACAATCCGGCCTGCCTTGGCATGTGGCTCTCATCCGGCGCCTGGTTGAAACACACGGCAAGCGGATCGCCGGCCTGAAGGATTCCTCCGGCGACATGGCCTATGCGCGGGAAGCCGCAAAGATCGGTCCGGATTTCGACGTCTTCCCATCGACGGAAGCGGCCCTGATCGAGGCGCGCTCGGGCGCTTTCGCGGGCTGCATTTCAGCCACCGCCAATTGCAACGCCGATCTTTGCCAGCGCGCCTGGGCGACCGGCGACGCCGCGGCCCATGAACAGGCCGTTGCGATCCGCGATCTGTTCAACGGCAAGCCGCTGGTGTCCGGAATCAAGACGCTCCTGGCCCATATTCATGGTGATCCGGCCATCGCAGCCGTAAAACCACCGCTGGCCGAGCCCTCGGCGGCCGATCGGACCGCGATCGTGGCTGGTTACGACGCCGTCCGGGCCAAAAAGGTGGCCTGAGGGGCCGAAATACGGCCCTTTCCTTGATTGACGTCTGCTAGCGCGGGGACTATAACCCCGGCCGAATGAGGCGGCGGCTTTCCGCCGCCTCTCTTTATTCCCAGACATCGTCCTGCGGCCGGGTTACCGGCCCGGACCAGTTGGCACAGAGGTTTCCATGGCCAATACCCGCTCGGCCAAGAGGAAAACGCGCGAAATCGCGTTCCGCACGAAGATCAACCAGCATCGTCGCTCGATGATGCGTGGCTTTATCCGCAAGGTCGAGGAAGCCATCACCGGCGGCGACCAGACCGCGGCGCTGGCTGCTCTCAAGGCTGCAGAACCGCAGATCATGCGCGCAAGCCAGAAGGGCATCGTTCACAAGAAGACGGCGAGCCGCAAGGTCTCCCGCCTGAGCCACCGCATCGCCAAGCTGGCCGCGAAGTAAAATTTCGCGACAGAGGTAAGCTGGCTTTTTAAGCCATGTGAAAAACCCGGCTCCGGCCGGGTTTTTTTGTTTTACGGTCTTATTTGCGCCACCGTTGGTCTCGCCAATTGTGCTGCCGCACAGTGAGCGTCAGGTATCTTGAGACGGCTCTCGCCTTGGGGATTAGCCTCAATTTCGCTCAAAAAATCCATCGCGAAAAGAATGCTTTAACCCCTAAGATTGACGGGGAGTTTGGAATCCGCGATCGCGGCTCCCTCCCATGCGCAAGCAAGCGATCTTTTTTTGCGAAACGAATTTCGCGCGTAGTCGCCTCTTTCCGCAAAAAGCATTCGGCGATTCAAGACGTTGCGATGACAGAACAACGAAAAGGCACTGTCTTTTCGGTCACATCTGCGCCTTCCAAAAAAAGCTGACCGACAAATTCGTTGCAGTTTGGAAGCGTGCGTGTATTTTGAAAACACCGCGGCGCCACTGCGGCGGCGGTCTTCTAAAACGTCTGGTTTGAAACTCATCGAAGATGAGAACGGGTAAAATGCGTCTAAATTTTCTATCTTCGCGACGTGAGTGACGACGCACTAAACCAGAGATCCACTGCTGAACTTTGTGATGCTGCGTAATCGTATCTGCATCACTGGGAAGCTCCCGAACTTTCAACGGCGACAATAATTCGGACCACCGCGTAGAGGCGCGCGGATGGCAGGGGGAGTTATGACGACGGGTCAAACACACAATCGCACGATGAAGCGATCAAGACTTGCAAACCGTCCGCTCACACGCGGACAGAATTTATCTGGGCTGATCCCGGATACGGCGGACCTGATGCGGCACATCATGATCTCCACCGGCTCCCTGGGCGCTGACGCTCCCCCGAACGATCGATAACGCGAACACGCTTTTCGATTGTCCCTACAGCGCCGGATCAACTGACGATCTCTCTCTGTAGCACGACATCTCGAACGAGCAGTGTCTCGCTCAGGGCATTTTCTGTGTCCTGACTTTCACCTATTGGCTTTCGACATTCGGGAAGAGGCGACCGAAATGACGAACTTGAATACAAGTTCAGAACAAGAACGTTGGACCCGCGTAAAGGGTCGGCTCAAAGCAGAAGTGGGCGAAGATATTTTCTCGAGCTGGTTTGCGCGCATGGACCTGGAAGCGGTGGAGAAAGACACTGCGCGCCTGTCCGTTCCTACGCGCTTCCTGAAGAGCTGGATTCAATCGCATTACAGTGATCGCGTCCTGCGGTGCTGGCAGGCGGAAGAACATAACGTACAACGCATCGACATCATGGTGCGCACGGCGGCGATCAGACCTGCAGCAACGGCAGCAAAGCCAGGCGTCGACGAGCAACCGGAGCCGGCGCGCGAGCAGAAGATCGAGAGACCCCTCGGTATCGAGGTGAAGCTCCCGACCGCCGCGGCAATGCCGGTTTCGGCCGCACACGAGGCATCGGGCGGCTCACCGCTCGATCCGCGCCTGACGTTCGACACCTTCATGGTCGGGCGCTCGAACACGTTGACGCATGCTGCCGCCAAGCAAGTTGCGGCGGCGCGCCGCGGCGATGTGGTGATGTTCAACCCGCTCTACATTCATGCTGGCGTCGGCCTCGGCAAGACGCACCTGCTTCAGGCCATCACCTGGGCCGGAAACGCCAATGGCGACCGCAAGGTGCTCTATCTGACCGCAGAACGCTTCATGTACGGCTTCGTGTCGGCGCTGAAGAGCCAGACCGCAATTGCCTATAAGGAAGCTTTGCGCGGCATCGATGTGCTGGTCATTGACGATCTGCAATTCCTGACCGGCAAGAACATGCAGGCGGAATTCTGCCATACCTTGAATGCGCTGATCGACGCGGGACGGCAGGTTGTCGTCGCTGCCGACCGTCCGCCGGCCGATCTCGAGACACTCGACGATCGCGTGCGCTCGCGGCTCGCTGGTGGTCTCGTTGTCGAAATGGGACCGCTCGGCGAGGAGCTGCGGTTCGAGATCCTGAGGAACCGCATTGGCGCGGCGCGGACCCATCATCAGGGCTTCGATGTCCCGGAGAATGTGGTCTCCTATATCTCGAAGTCCGTCACCCATAACGGTCGCGACCTTGAAGGCGCGCTCAACCGTCTGCTGGCGCTGAGCAAGCTGACCGGGCAGCCGGTGACGATGGAAGTGGCCGAACGCGAGGTGAAGGACCTGATCCGTCCGCAGGAGCCGAAGCGGGTCAAGATCGAGGACATCCAGCGCATTGTCGCCCGGCAGTACAATGTAAGCCGCTCCGACCTCTTGTCGTCGCGGCGGACGGCCAATGTCGTGCGGCCGCGTCAGGTGGCGATGTATCTGGCCAAGACGCTGACGCTGCGGTCGCTGCCGGAGATCGGACGGCGATTTGGCGGACGCGACCACACCACGGTGCTGCATGCGGTCCGCAAGATTGATCATCTGGTAGGCACCGACACGTCTCTGGCGGACGAAGTGGACAGCCTGAAGCGACAGCTTCAGGACTAACCAAACCTTCGGTCGTCGCCGCTAAAAAAGGTTGCCGAAAGCGCTTCGGCACGGCACTTTCGCGTCCCCCGGCCACCGGCACCTGCCGGCGGCCGGTCATCGTCACAGCGGCGCCTTGGGGCGCGTCGGGGGTTGCGGAATGAAGGTCACAGTCGAGCGTGCGCAATTGCTCAAGTCGCTCGGGCATGTTCACCGCGTGGTCGAGCGCCGGAATACCATTCCGATCCTCGCCAATGTCCTGATCCGGGCCGAGCGCGCCAAACTGTCGCTCAAGGCCACTGACCTCGACCTCGAAGTCAACGAGACGATCGCCGCCGAGGTCTCGCCGGCGGGCGCGATCACCGTGCCGGCGCACATGTTCTACGACATCGTGCGCAAATTGCCGGAAGGCTCGCAGATCATCGTCGAGGCAACTGGCGACCGCGGCGTCCTGACCATCCGCGCCGGACGCTCGCGCTTCACCCTGCAGACGCTGCCCGAAAGCGACTTTCCCGATCTCAATGCCGGCGACATGACCCACAGCTTCAAGCTGCAGGCCGCCGAGCTGAAAAAGATGATCGACAAGACCCAGTTCGCGATCTCGACCGAAGAGACGCGCTATTATCTCAACGGCATCTATCTGCACACTGCGACCACCGGCGGCGCGGACATGCTGCGCGCAGTCGCGACCGATGGCCATCGTCTCGCGCAGTTTGAAATTCCGTTGCCGTCAGGTGCGGCCGGCATGCCTGGCGTGATCGTTCCGCGCAAGACCGTCGGCGAGGTCCAACGCCTGCTTGATAGCGGCGAGCAGGAAATTGCCATCGAATTGTCGACGTCGAAAATCCGCTTCACCATCGGCGATGTGGTGCTGACCTCGAAACTGATCGACGGCACCTTCCCGGATTACGGTCCGGTGATCCCGCTCAACAATTCCAAAATCCTGCAAGTCGACAAGAACGAGTTCGAACACGCTGTCGATCGCGTCTCGACCGTATCGAGCGAACGTGGTCGCGCCGTGAAACTTGCCTTGACCGGTGGCAAGATGACCCTCTCAGTCAACAATCCGGATTCCGGCAGCGCCACCGAAGAACTGGAAGTCGAATATGAAGCCGACGCCATCGATATTGGCTTCAATTCGCGCTACCTGCT